>JANQIY010000065.1 GCA_028281965.1 Candidatus Gastranaerophilales bacterium | reverse complement strand
AACTGTTATAAAGAATAAAATAGCATTTTTTTTACAAAAACACTGTCAAGCTTTTTCTGCTATTTTTTCTACTTTTTGAAATTACGCTGAATAGTTACCGTATTTTTTTGATAACCGGGCCGCTGTACGGCCCGGATCTGAACAGGCAGCGTATCCGCTTTTGAGATGTTTGCCTTTGGCGCCAAAAGGATCTTTGCCGCTTCTATATTGCCTTGTCGCTCAAGCGGTCATGTCTTTTTTTTTAACTGAAAAAAACCTTTTTTATGTTTTTGCTTGGTGTTCGGGTGTGGGAGACGCAGGCGGTTTTCTTGAGGACGTTCGGGCGTGGGAGTGTCTTTTGTCCGGGTAAGTGCGCCGGTTGCCCGGCGCACTTACCACAGATCCGGACGTGAGGGGGGGCACTCATCCGGCTGAAGAATGATTTCTCCAACCGTCTTCAGGGTTTACCGCTTAAGAAGCAAGCGCCGTTGAAAGAGGGCATGAAAGCACCTGTTATTTGTGTAAAGTGTCCCCCGAATTTGTATTGTGTGTTTTTACCTTTAACCGCCAAAATACCTTTATTAAGTATTTCCAGAACTCGAAAAGGCAATTGAACAAACAAAGGTCAAACGGAGCCTTGACCCCTATTCTTATCCTGGTTGTTTATTATTCCTCCCAACAAGAAATACATAATGTAATACCTGCATCTCCAAGGCGCTTAAGGCGTTTAGGGCTAAATTCCATGTTGCATTGTTGGTTATATGCGTAGTTAAACCATATTGTAATATCTTCGGTACTGACACCAATTTTTTCAAGATCAGAATAATGACCATCGAGAATATCTAAGAACTTATTAATGAAATCATAATGATCATCGTTTTCTAACTCTACAACTTCATAATCCCAAATCTGGTTATCCGCTGTCGATGGTTCAATTTTTAAAATTTGTGTTATCCGAAAAGGATCACCATTAGAATCTATTCTGAGATTGTAAATACATTTCATTTAAAGTTCCTATTGTTAGAAGAAATCAGAAACTTTCAAATCTGTTTTCATTGTTTTGCCTTTAAAGGGTCCGCTTTTTGCGCCTGTCAATTGAATTTTGTCCCCGACAATTTTAACATCTGGATTTTTCCCCACTCTATGCTTATATTTACCGGCCTTTTGTAATATCGAAGGTTTAATTTGTCTATGAAATTTCTCTGCCAGAACTTTCAGTTTTCCAAAACGGATAATTTTTCCAGCACTAAAGACAGGAGGCTCTACCGTCCCCATAGTGACAGGCACTTCAAGTCCACTCTCAACATAAAGAGAACCCATCAAATTATTTCGGACTCTAGTTGAAAAAATGTGGCCATGGCGCAAATGAAACCCGATCTTACCCCAAAAACCTAATTGGTTATATCCTTCATTAGCCTTTATAGCCTCGTTATACATACTTACTAAATTATCAAGTTCAATTTGAGCATCAGCTTCTGCGTTGCCTGTCCTTTCTTTATTAGATATTGTTTCTATAGATCCTAAGTTTCCAGGGTCATCATGATTACTATTTTGATGCCTGTCAATTTCGTCTAATGCTCTATCTCTTTTTATATTACGCGGTTCTGGAGGACCAACTACTTCTCGATAACCATCATCTGTTTTTTCCCAAAAATGGCCGCTTGGGTCGATATAGATAATCGGATTATTTAAACAGTAGGTATAACGGTTGAGGCTTTGTGGATTGAATGGTTCTGGGACTTCAGTATCAGCGGAGATAAATCTTCCGATCACCGGATCATAAAGTCTTGCATCATAGTTATACAGCCCGGTTTCAGCGTCAATCTCCTGATCAGTAAAACTCACTCCTCACTCTAATAAAATAAATTTGCCCCGAAATATGGTTTGCCACCTCCTTTTATAGACGATATCCAACTATCTAATCGTCCTTCGTCATGCGTCCATATTTTTTTTAACAATTTAAAATAATCTATAACTATTTTTTTTTCTCCTCTTTCAAGAAGTGCGTCGGCCAATATCACATTTGGCCCAAACGTCTTTAACTGAGGTGAGGCTGGAGCCTTTCCTGCTTTGATTAGAAAGTTTTTAGCTTCTTCTATTGAATTATTATGCAAAGAAACCATTCCCAATACAATGTTCGCATCATGAATAGCATTTCCATAGTTCCAGTCATTCTGATATGAGTTTGCCATATTCAACAACTCGTCTGCATATTCTTCCGCATTTATGAAATTTTCAAGTTCGATCGAAGTTTTTGCTAATTTTGGCAACATGATAAATCGTTGGTACGGACTTGCGGTTTCTGCCAGTTCTATCAATAATTTTATCCGTTTGCGTGGATCCTTTTCACTAGAAAATTTAATAATATCGGATGCAAATTTTTCATCAGCAACCTCAGCACTTGCATACTGAATACAAGAAGTAATCATTATGTAAACAATGATAATACCATTAACCATAAATATTTTTTTCATTTAGCACTCCCCTTATCTGAAAAGTTGCAAACAATTTAAAAGTCCATTTTTTAGTAAATCTCAATTTCCAAACATAATATTTAAACATTCTTCATATCTTCTCTTGGCGAGATGTCTTTGTAACAACCATGAGCCATGAATGATCCCTTCACACCATTTAGGAGACTTGCTTTTTTCACACGCCAACACCTCATTTATACTGTTATACCAGTCATCGATCTGCTCTAATTCTTTGTCATATGCCAATTTGCAAGTTATCCAACTTGATTCATCTGTGTAAAACCGATTTTTATTCTTCCTGCTTACTATTGGAATAATCTCATACTCCATTTCAGCAATTGGATCAAATGGTTCACATAAAATATGGTCATTTAATTGTGTTGGATCACTGAAATTGCTTCCTCCACTCTTATCCCAGTAATGCCCTTGATATGAAGTGTGAGTATTCGGGTCAGTGCCGTGGTACCAGACAACATTGCTACCTTTAGTCCTCATTTCCCATCCGGTTGCGGTTCTTGTGGTCGTCGTGTTGTTCCAAGACCACTTAATCGCGCCCCAGAGCCTTTGTAATAAATTTCCGCTTGAACGCCCCCCTTCGCTGCTACCGCCACCAGAAGAACTTTTCTTACCATAACCGCCATTAACCCCTTCTTTGGCACCCGGCGCGGACTCCCAAGATATATGTCCGCTTGGATCGACATAAATCAGCGGGTTGTTGTAGCAGTACGAATAGCGGTTTAGAGTCTGTGGATTGAGTGCTCCCGGCACAATACTATCGGCAGTAATAAACCTTCCGATCACCGGATCATAAAGTCTGGCATCATAGTTATACAGCCCGGTCTCAGCGTCAATTTCTTGATCAGTGTACTTGTACGCACTTTGCACAGCGCCGCTCTGGGTGCGGCTTGAGCCGAACGGAAGATATTCGGTAGTCTCCAAAACTGTGCCGTCCTGGGTAGTCATCACGGTGCTCGAACCCAAATGGTCTTTATGGAAGTACGTTACATCGCCCCCGCTGATTTTAGCCACACGCAGATTACCGGCAAAGATATACTTGGTTACCTGACCGTTGATTATTTCATAGTTGGTGTTGATGTAAAGGGTTTTGTTGGCGCCGTTGCGTTTGATGGTGCGC
>JANQIY010000318.1 GCA_028281965.1 Candidatus Gastranaerophilales bacterium | reverse complement strand
TATAGAGAATCGAAAAGAGGCGGAGCCTCTTTTCCACCTATAGGGCGGCTGTGGGTGGGTTTTGGTAAATGTTGCATACATGCAATTAGCAACTCGAGTACTTAAGTTTTTATTGTTTACTCCTTACCTATAAGTTCTCTTTAATTTCTTTTGACCAGATGTTATGAATATCAGTAGACAGATTAAAAGAAAACCTTACATCCTGGTTATCAGAAATTTTTGAGCCAATGGGCATTCCCACGTTTAAATTTGCGGTAACAAGCCTGGTTAAAGGCACATAAAAAGTAACCCCTACACTTTGTAAAAAGTTTGTATGAAGCGGCTCATAAGACATATTCATATCCCTTACATATCCGCAGTCATAGAAACAGCCTACCTGAAACTTGCCTTCTAAGTGCTTTAGCCTTGCAGGCAGGAGATTATCAATGAAAGGCAACTCCTTTCGGATTTCAACAGAAGAATTAAATCCCGTATCCCCCATTGATATCAGCGGGTCATAACCCCTGACCGTACTGCTTCCGCCCAGGTACATTTTCTCCGGGACCAGCAGTTTATTAGGTGAGTACTGGGCATCTGTCTTAAAAACTCCCATAAGCCCAAAAGGTAGTTTCTGATACCTTCTTAGCTTTAAGTCAGCTTTAACATATTTACTGTCGGCATAACCGTAATCTTCGCTGATTTCAGTAGCATTACAGATTGGAAGACCTGTTCTCATTTCTGCCCTGGAAATCCATATTCCTGTTGAATCCTTTTTTTTTGCCGTAATTCCTGTTACAAGGGTTCTTAGCCTGAATTCATTGAGCTTCAGGTCAAACAACCCCATTTCTGTCTGGGAGTTCTTAATTTCAAGCCCCAGATCCGCATCTACCATCCATTTTTTGCCCCTGTGAAGTTTCCTGACAATCCCGGCATTATAGGTATGAGTGTTTCCGAAAATATCAAATTCGTCAAAAATTCCCCCAAAACTGGAATTTGTATAGGAATAACTTGCGTTAATTCTTGTTTTTTCATCCAGAGGTTGGCTATAGCTTGCAAAGGCTCCCAGAACCCCTGTTGAAAGCATTGTTCCCAGTGAAGCAGTATCTCCCTTGCCGGTTATGTTATTGTATGAAGCACTGATCGTAGCCAGTTGCTCACCTGTAAATTCCTGGCCTTCATTATGCCAGCCTGCCTTGAAATCAAGCGGGAATCTGTCTTTAACAGTCAGTTTTATATCGGAAAAATCCGAGCAGCATTTTGACTTGTTAACACTTATATTTCCCTTCATATAACTGTGATTGTTTATTTCTTTCAGGGAATGGTCAAGTTCATATACGTTTAAAACTTCATTTTCCTTTACACCGTTTGAAGATAAAATATCCTGCAAATACTCTTTATCGCTCCATTTATTTCCCCGGATATCTATATCTCCGTAAAGACCTTCTTCAATGGCAATTTCTACGGTATTATTCTTAATTATTTGCGCCGGGATATAAGCTTTTGAGGTTGCATAGCCTTTATCATGGTAATATCTTGTTATTTTATCGCATAGTTTTTTTAAATCAGAATAATGAATATCTTTTCCTTCAAGTTCGCTTGCCAGTTGCGACAGTTTTTCCGATGAAACTACACTGTTTCCCCAGAATTCAAATTTCTCTACTTTGAAACTTATTGTTTTTGGAACTTTATTATGTTCTTCTTTGCTTACACCTGTTGAAAAAGTTGTTTTATTCTTTTTTTCAAAGATATTTTCCTCTTTCAGCTCATCAAACGGTTTTATCGTAGCTTTATCAACCAGTCCTGCATCAATACCGGCATTTATTTCCGGCTGGGCTGATGCCTGAAAAGGCATAAAAATGAATAAAATAAATATGATTAATTTTGTAATTTTTCTTTTCACCTTTTTAAATTCCCCGAATTTATTTTTTAATATACGCTCAGCTCGTTATTCCCGGATTTTTTCAGGGAAAACTTCACCTTTGCCTTTATTTTGAACTTTTCACAGAGCCTGTTTACTCAAAACAGGCTTCATAGCAAACCTCATGGTTTATAAAAAATAAGATGGAGGCTGTCCGTATTTTTAGGACAGCCCCATCTTTACAGTTTTAGCGACGGTTTTGATTAGGCTGGTATTGTGTCTGCCCCTGTTGCGGATAGGTTCTTTGACCCTGAACCGGTGCAGCTCCTCCCGTATTTTGCTGATAGTAATATCCCTGGCCTGCTGCGGGTGCGGTAGTATTTTGAGGGTAATAGTAATAACCGCCCTGGTTTGTACCTGATGCGGCACCTGTTGTACCGCCCTGTTGTGCGGGCACGAGATCATATACTGTTCTTGGCATTACATAATATGGTCTCATAACTGTTGTTATTGGTGTAGCTTGCGGTGCACTGGCAAGTAATGGCAATGCTGCAAGAAAGCTTCCTATACCTGCTCCTGCGACACCTAAAGGAACTGCAATAGCAACAGCAGCACCGCCTCCGTCATCCCCGGGTGTAGGAGGTGTCGGTCCTGGCGGGGGTGCGGGATCCGGCGGGGTTCCGCAATCTCCAAAGCAGGGGTCGCAATCAGTCAGCTCATTTATTACGTTTCTTTCTCTTCCGTCAATAGTTAATACTTCTGTATCAACTTTTGTTCTTAGGGTTGCGCCGTTAATACCTTCCCCTGACTGTAATAAACCTACCTGGTTCTGCGGGGGCACCGGAGGGCCTGTAACCTGTGTTTCCAGCGTTAAGAGAGGAAACAGGGGATTGGCGTTTTGAATAAATAAATTAGTATCTTCTCCGGCCTCGGTGCATAAATAGATCAGTGAAGGGTCGTTAGTAGGGGTTGTCTGTCCCGGGTTTTTCGATGTAAGGAAAATAACCGGTTCCGGGTTCAGGAAATTAAAATCATATGCGCCTGTAGCCAGGATTTTTGTATCGAGTTTTACCGTTGAAATAAAACCCGTTGAATTGAAATAATCAGACCGGTTTTCTATTCTTACTACTCCCTGTTCTATATCAAGGAAGAAAAACCCGTCTACGGTACCAACTTTATATTCTTTATCGTCAGGGTTACATAAGGCAATCTGAAACTCACTGCCTATATTATCTTCAAGTGATAAATCAATCGGGTCAAAGTTAAAGTATCTTACTCCCCCGTCTTCAAAAACTCCTGTAGCCTGGTTAAATGTACATGCGGGAACTGTATTCGGGTTTGTTATGATAATGGAAGTGAGCTGCCTGGGATTATTATTATCTGATAGACCTACTGTAACTTCTCCTGCTGTTATAAAGTTCAGGAAATTATTAAACTTATCACAGTAAGAATGTGAATACGAGGCTCCGTTAAAGGTAGCGTCGATTTTTGTATCTGTTATTGCTATCCCGTTGCCTAGGAAAGTGAGTTCTTTAAGAGCACCGCAGAACTTTCCGCCTTCCTCAAGATTTGCAACACCGAACTCTGAGCCTTCAGAAAAAATACCGTTTGCAAAGCCGTTTCCGTCCGTGAAGGTATCAAACTGAAGGGCTGTTGTATTGTCATTAATAGAATTAAACGGAGTTGCAAGGTCTAAAGTGGATACAAAGAGTGAAGGCGCTCCCTTATCAAATTGATAATCACCTGCGCTAAAAGTCAAATCAGCGTTTATTTGCGCTCCGACAAAGCTGACGCCGTTCGGGTTAATCAGGAAAACCCTTCCGGCAATTCCGTTAGTGCCGAACGTATTAAGTTTTCCCGCAATAAGCGAAGGATTTATACCAAAAGTAGGGTCAATATAATTAATTATAGTCTGACCCACATCCGTAAACTCAAAGTTTACTGTCTGGGCGTCCGGTATGTTAAACTGGCTCCATCTTGCTTTACCTATTGTATCAAAATTTGTCTCTGAGACTTTAGGTATAGTGACAACACCTCCGACTTCAGTCACCGTACCGATTCCCGATGAGTCGATTAAATCACCGGGACTCACTGCCTGGGCGGGAATAGAATTCCCTAAAAGCATCAAGCTTAACATGCATGCTGCTGCTAGCTTTTTTTTGACCATAAAAATAACTCCTCTAAATAACTTACCTTTGTACGTGTAAAAAACTTGATTAAACTCCTCCTGTTTTTTATTTTCGTAAATTATTTAAATTATTTAAATTATTTTTAATACACTTTTTGATAATATATAAGGATAATTTTTTCAGGTGAACTGTACCCATGAAACTGGACAAGTAGTTGGAAGTTTCAGCTTAATAAAAAAGAGGTAAAAAAATCCTTTTGTTTATTTAGTAGGCAAAGTATCAGTATTTTATACACAGGAATTTAAGGGAAAAGCCTTAAAAACTTGAGTTGTTAATTAGCCAAAAGCCAGGATATGACTATGCAACATTTGCCAAAAAATTATAGAGAATCGAAAAGAGGCGGAGCCTCTTTTCCACCTA
>JANQIY010000308.1 GCA_028281965.1 Candidatus Gastranaerophilales bacterium | reverse complement strand
TAAAATGACCGGCAAAGCCGGACCATTTTACGCTCCCGCTTCGCAAACAAATGTTGCATAGTCATATCCTGGCTTTTGGCTAATTAGCAACTCAAGTTAAATAGAACCCGCGTCAGATACGAGGGTGACACTTATGTAAAAACTTTTTCAATCTTCCTTATTTATTTCGTTTCTATTTTTTCTTTGGAATGACGGTTCTTAAATGCAGTTCCTGAAGCTGCTCTTCTGAAGCCTCCGCAGGAGCGTCGGTCATTAGACACCTTGCCTGGTTGGTTTTTGGGAAGGCCATAACTTCCCTGATGGAATTAGCGCCGGCAATTAATGCCACTAACCTGTCCAATCCCAGGGCAAGACCGCCATGAGGAGGTGCTCCATATTTGAACGCGTCTACCAGAAACCCGAATTTTTCCTGTATTTGCTCCTCTGACAATCCCAGCGTATTAAACACCCTTCTTTGCAGCTCAGAATTATGGATCCTGATACTGCCTCCGCCAAGTTCATTTCCGTTATAGACGATATCATAGGCTAAAGCCCGGCATTTTAACGGGTCAGACTCCAGCAGGTCTATATCCTCCTCAACCGGGGAAGTAAAAGGGTGATGTACAGAAGCTAAGCGGCTTTCTTCCTCGTCAATTTCAAACATAGGAAAGTCAACAACCCACAGAAGGTCATGCTTAGCCTTGTCTATGAGGTTTAACCTCTCTCCAAAATGCAATCTCAGCCTGCCAAGCACATCAAAGACAATTTCGTTTTTATCAGCCACAAAAAATACGATATCACCCGGGTTCGCGCCTGCTCTTTGCCTGATCTGCCCGATTTCTTCCTCCGTTAAAAACTTGAGTACCGGCGACTTTACGGAACCGTCAAATCCGTAGGTAATCCATGCCAGGCCTTTTGCCCCGAAAGAAATCGCCAGGTTTCTTATATCGTCCATTTCTTTTCTGCTGTAATCGGAAATTCCCGGAATACATAAAGCCCTTACCGACCCTCCAGCTTTAACCTGATCGGCAAATGCAGCGAACGAACTTTTTTCCATAATATCGCTTACATCTGTCAGGTACAGCTCAAATCTCCTATCCGGACGGTCTGAACCGTAAGTTTCCATCGCGTCCTTATAAGTTATCCGCTCAAACGGCGGAATTAAGTCAATTCCTGCGCATTTAAAAGCCTCTATAATTATGCCTTCGGTAATTTGCATTACGTCTTCGCTTTGCACAAAAGACATTTCAAGGTCAATTTGAGTAAATTCCGGTTGTCTGTCAGCTCTTTGAGCCTCATCACGAAAACACTTCGCCACCTGGTAATACCTTTCGACTCCCGCGACCATTAACAACTGCTTGAAAAGTTGTGGTGACTGGGGGAGAGCATAGAACTTGCCCGGAAAAAGCCTGCTGGGAACGAGATAGTCCCTTGCCCCTTCAGGGGTTGCCTTTATTAATTCCGGAGTTTCTACTTCCAGAAACTCCTGCTTATTCAGGAAGTTTCTTACTGCTGCTACAATTTCGTGCCTTAAAATGAGATTATTGAGCATTTTAGGCCGCCTGATATCAAGGTATCTGTATTTTAAACGCAAATCCTCGCCTATTTCCTGGTCTGTATCAATCATAAACGGCGGGGTTTCGGCCCTGTTTAAAATTTGAATTTTATCAGGATAAATTTCCACCGTGCCGGTGCTTAGATTAAGGTTATAAGTATCTTCCGGTCTTCTTGACACAATGCCTGAAACGCTTATGACAAACTCGTCACGTAATTGTTCAAATGTTGTATGGACTTTCGGGTTCTTTTCCGGGTCTGATACTATCTGGATAACTCCTGTCCGGTCCCTTAATTCTACAAAGATAATTCCTCCAAGGTCTCTTACCGTAGAAACCCACCCGGATAAATTAACCCTCTTATCTATATAACTTTCGGTTAGCCTTCCACACCAGCTATCTTTTAATTTTGCCTGTTTTTTATCCTGCATAATTTCTGACATCACCATTTTCTCTCACAATATTAACTTTATTTTTATAACATAATTTTACAATAAAGATTAAATGGTAATGGAAAAAGTTAAAGCAATTTTTATGGTAAGGAATAAAGAAAAAATTCTTACACATCGTGTCATGCCGCACTTGAGAAGCCTGCCCCGTGCTTTGGGGGCATCTATCCGGCAAACATAATAAGGAG
>JANQIY010000236.1 GCA_028281965.1 Candidatus Gastranaerophilales bacterium | reverse complement strand
CCTTTAGGGTGGCTGTGCGCGGCAGCGGGAGCTAACGCAGTAGCTCATTCATGGGTGGGTTTTGGCAAATGTTGCATACATGCAATTAGCAACTCAAGTAAATTAATTCGCGACTCGAGTTTTTTAAGATCACTATAACAAAAAATTTTCCTTTTGGTTATTTTATTATTTGCCTGCAAATTTCATCTTCGTTTATAAACTCTTTTGCCATTTCCAGGGATTTTTTATCTGAGAGAATTGTATAAAAATCCTGCTTTATGGTAGGGGCAAGGTCGATTGCTTGTTTAAATTCCTCTTTGTTAAGAGGATTTTCAGCGACAAATTTAAAAAATCCCGTTGCCTGAAGGAAATCTCTTACCGTTTCAAAGTTATTTTGCTGAAGAAAACTGCATATATAAGCGGCAATACCTACCTGAATACCGTGAAGGGAGGGATTCTTTGAAATTGCATCATATGCATGCGAAATTAAATGCTCACTTCCGCTGGCAGGCCGGCTGGTCCCGGCAATTTCCATGGAAATCCCGTTCATTAAAAGCGAGTTTGCGAGGTGAAATAGAAAATCAGGATGCCTGATATCGCATTTCTTATACCTGAGTAAGTCAAAGACAGTATTATTTGCTATTATGTAGGCAAAATCGTTAAATGTTTCGCCCGTAATTCTGGAAGCTTCTTTCCAGTCCCAGCCTGCTGTAATTTTTGATATTAAATCCCCTATGCCCGAGTAAATACAGTTTTGCGGGCTCGTTTTTATGGCGTCTATATCGACAATTACCCCGTATGGAATATTTGCTTTTACTGTTTTTCTCTTGCCTTCGACCGTCAATGAGGAGTTAGGACTGCAAAAACCGTCGTTTGAAGTAGATGTAGGTATGCTAATAAAAGGTATAGCCAGGACATGGGCGCAGTATTTCGCATAGTCCAGGGCTTTTCCCCCGCCAATTCCCACAAGGACATCGACAGCCCCGGGAATAGCAAAGGCTTCGTAGATTATATTTTCAATGTTTATATCAGAAACTATATTCCTGTGGAGGACATTAATTCCTGCTGAATCAAGGCTGCTATAAAGTTTTTCCCCGAAAATCCCTTCTATTCCTTCACTGAAAAAGACGGCGGCATTATTAAAAAGCTCGTCTTTCAGGTACTTGCCTGTATTTTCTAATTCCCCTTCTGAAATTTTCAGAATTGAAGGGATAAAGATTTGTTTCTGGCCGAATTTAATCATATTTTCCTTGAAACCCAAACTAAAAAAAGTTATTAATGTTTACTTTTAAGATACTCATACACTGTACAGTATGAGTCAAGGTCATAAGCTTCAACTTTGTTATTTTGACACAAATTAAGCAATGCCCCTCTTGCAAAGACAACATCTGCCTGCTCTGCCGCCGGGAAATCAGGGGTTCCGTCGCCGGCAAAAATCACTTTTTTGTATTTATTTTTCAGGTATTTGATAGTCTCTGCTTTGGCCACGCCATAATTTTCTGAGTAAAATGGTGAATCAGAAGGAGGTTTGCTCATCACAAGCCCTGATTCCTGAGAATATGTGCCGCTGTTGGCAATTACATGCACGGAATTTCCAATACCCATCGATTCCAGAATCATTTTTATATAATAATCTGAGCCGGCGCTGATTATATACACGTCAATATTTTTTTTCCTGCAAAATTTTATTGTGTCTATAAAGCATTCTTCTAAAGGAATTTCAAGGATAATTTTCTTTAAGTCCTCTGAGGGAATATGAATTCTCTGAAAAATCCTGTTCAACCCTTCAAAATGAGTAATTTTTCCCTCATGATATTCCTGCCAGGGAATAGTATCTTCCGGGGCAAGGGCTTTATCGATTATATGCCAGAAAAAATCCTTTTTTGTAATTGTCCCGTCGAAATCAGTAGCCAGTACAAAGCTATTATTTACATCAGACATTATGTTTCTCTTTTTAAACTGATTTCCCTCATTATACAGCAACCATATTTACAGGCGAATAAACCTGATATTTTCTTAATTTTTTTGCTCCAGTGCCTTAGAGCCTATCCGGGAAATGAAACAATGAAAGGTCAATGTCATTTACGAGTAAAATGACAGGTTTTTGCTCCTACCCGGTTCTGTCTATAAATTATTTCCCGAATAGTCTCTTATTCAAACAAACTTTTTATGTAAATTTTTTGTATTTTGTTAAAAAAGCCAGCAATTTTTATTTTTAGAGCTTTTTATGTATTTATACTGAAAAAAGGAGTCTTAAAAATGAAAATTCCGGGATTATTACCACTAATTACTAGGACTAGGCTTTCTGGTAGAAGTGTTCATGTAGGTACTCGAGAGCAAAGAAGACCAAGACAAAGAGGATTAAGAGTAAAGCGTAACCCTTTACAAAACCTGATAAGACATAATCCTTTATCAGGAGTGCTTTCTCGGCTAAAAGCACGTTTAGTTAATAAAGCTTTTAGAAAATATTGAAATATTCAAAGAATAAATTTCTTTCTTTAAGCTATTCCAAAAAATTGTCCCCATCCAAACTTAAGCGGGTCAACAGCCTTACCGTCCACTCTGTACTCAAAATGCAGATGAGGACCAGTGGAAGTGCCTGCCCCTTTAGTACCGGCAGCGCCTCCGGATAGCGCAATCTGTTGGCCTGCCTGAACTTTTTGTCCTACAGACACACAAATTTCAGAAAGATGCGCGAGCCTGATTTCTTTGCCACTGGAGAGTTTTATTATTACCAATCCGCCATAACCGCCTCTTTGACCGGCAAATGTAACTGTACCATCGCCAGGTGAGCATAAAGGAGTTCCCTGGGGCGTTGCAATATCAATACCATAATGCATCTTTCCTTGTTCCCCTGTAACGGGATGCGTTCTTGGGCCAAAATCGGAGGTCAGCCGCGTTTTTACCCCTGTAGGAACAATACTTGAACCGTCACCTATGATAGGTGGCTCGACATAACTGATTTTGGGGTCTACAGTATCAATTCTCGGAGTATCACCTCTTAACGGCCTACTGGTGGTGCCAAATGGCACTGGAAAGCGATGATGTCCTTTAGGACTACTTGGTTGCCTATTATTACTATCTAAAGTTGCATACATATCAAAAAGATTTATTCCATTCCGTTTAAGAGCTTCAACATACTTTCCTAAATACGGATTTCCAGATATAGAAAAGTCAACTTGCCCGTTATCAAGGAGGTCAGCTTCTCTTAAGAAAGCCAAAATATCATAATTCAAAAAGGTGTCTTCACCATCCGCTTTGCTGTCAATTTCGCCATCCCTACTGTCAAGTTCTGTCAACACTATGCTGAACACTGACAAAGGATCCATGCGGTCAACGCCGCGCTCAACCTGACTATAACTATCATTACCTGGAATTCTTCTTCCTTCTTGTAAAAAATCTATAACCATCCCTGAAAACCTCCTAAGTTTAAATATGTAAAATTTAATCCCTTCCTTATGTTTATAAAAACAAAATGGAGATAAAAATTGCCCTTATTTTGGAAAATTATTAAAAAAACCTTGCTGAGCGCGGAACATGTCCGGAAATTATACGCCTTTATAATTAGAACAAAAGTTTAAGCTAAAAACTTGTTTATGATATTTTATTATTGTAATTTATAAGTAAAGTTGATTAATGTCATAATCCGAAAGGTAAAAAGAATGGTAAAAAAGTTAATTACAGAGGACACAAAGCTGTTTATGACCGGAAATGAGGTCATAGCATACGCAGCGATCGCCGCCGGCGCGGAGTTTATGTACGGGTATCCGATTACTCCCCAGAACGAAGTAATGCATACCTGGTGTAAATTACAGCCAAAAACAGAAGCCGGCTTTCTTCAGACAGAAGATGAAATTTCAGCCGGTTTTTCTACTCTCGGCGGAATTTTAGCGGGCAAAAAAGCTTTCACGGCAACAGCCGGGCCGGGCAACGTAATCATGCAGGATGCGATGTCCATGGCCGAGATGATGAGGATCCCTTTTGTGTGTACAGTGCTGCAAAGAGGCGGCCCGAGCACAGCCACGGTTATCTATTCCCAGCAGGAAACCACGCTTACATGCTTTGGCGGAAACGGCGAGGGCTATAGAATAGTTTACTCAACAGCAGGACATCAGGACCTGTATGACTACACTATTAAAGCATTTAATACGGCATGGAAATATAAATTCCCGACGTTTGTGCTGGCTGACGGTTACCAGGGCAAGATGAGAGAGCCTTTCATCGCTTATGACCCTGAGTCCAGGGGAATCGAAATGATCCCGGCAACGCCTTCACTTAGAGGTGAAGGTATGGTCGGTGTTGACAGAAAAGCTGTCCATATGAGAAATACTTTCAATATGGAAGAAGAACTGATGGAAGTCCTTGACTCATTTGAAGAGGATTTCAACAGAATTGCCCCTGAAATTGAGGAATACCAGGAATACAGGGCTGATGACGCTGATATCCTGATTATTGCCCATGGTATAGTAGCAAGAAGCGCATGTACAGCTATCGATGAATTAAGGGCAAAAGGCATTAAAGCCGGTCTGTTCAGGCCGATAACCTTAAGACCGCTTCCGGTTGAACCTCTGAGAAAAGCCGTTTCCAGGTCAAAACAGATCCTTTTCGCGGAATCGGCAAACGGCCAGATGGCAAGACTTATCCTTGAGAAGATCTACGGGCTCACTACTCCGTATCAAACACTTTATAAGATGGGTGTAGGAATCACAGGCGGCGATATTGTCGAAAAAGTCGAACAAATGGACGGTGCAATCGCCTGCAGGTAGGCTCTGTTGTCATTGCAAGGAAGGTCAAAATCCGACGAAGCAATCCATTAAAATATATAAGAGGAAATTTACAATAAATGGATATCAATATTTTAGCAGTTAAATTAATTTTACTTTTTCTTCCCGGAATAATTAGCTGGTTTATTCTGGAAAAGCTTATTATATCCAAGAAAAGAGAATTTTCTTACTATATTGTATATTCATTCTTATTAGGTTTTTTAAGTTATTTTAGTTACTTTGTTTTATTAAACCTGGTAAATTTAATGTTTAAAACATCCTATAAAGTAAATTTCTTTAGTCTTTTATTAAATTCAACTGAGTTTACTA
This sequence comes from Candidatus Gastranaerophilales bacterium, assembly GCA_028281965.1. Classification (GTDB taxonomy): domain Bacteria; phylum Cyanobacteriota; class Vampirovibrionia; order Gastranaerophilales; family UBA9971; genus JANQEB01. The sequence continues at coordinate 2,675 of JANQIY010000236.1, read as the reverse complement.
ACCCTTCAATTATATTTGAAGAAATTCTTTCTGTAAGTATATTAGGAATATTTGTAAGTATATTTATATTAGCTCCTATTATAAATTACAAATTATTTCATTTAATACTGCAAAAAATTAGAATAACTAAGAGGTTTTCCGAACCTGATCTCTGGAGTTATTTATTTAATTCGGAAAATTTTTGCTGGATAGACTACAGGGATTTAAAAAATAAAAGAATATACAGAGGAAAATTTAAAAGTTATTCGGATACATTAGGAAATATTGCAGAATTGCTACTTGAAGATGTTAGAATTTATGACATTAATAGTAATTTATTATATGAAGTACCTGCAATTTATCTTGCTAGAGAGTGCAGAAATAACAATAGAATTTACAGAAGATTATAATAATATAGGAGACAAATAACATGGGCGGAAGTTCAAAAAATTATGATGCATACGAAAAGCAGGTTAAAAATGGAACAAGATCAAGAACTAACGATCCACCACCACCAACAAAACCACCGGGAAATTCAAGCCCAAAACCCAAAAGTAATTAAAACAGGATAAAAAGGAGATAAACATGCCTCAACAATTAGATATAGCTCCAAAATTACCGCAGGCTCAAAACCCTGAGCCGGGAGCAAGTAAATTCTGTCCGGGATGCGGGCACGGTATGATATTAAAAACCCTGGCATTCGCCATAGATGACCTGGAACTTCACCAGAGAGCGGTGTTTGGCTGTGATATCGGGTGCAGCCTGCTGGCATGGAACTATATGAACATAGATTCCGTGCAGACACACCATGGACGTACAACCCCTGTTATCTACGGAGTAACAAGGGCTGTTCCCGATACGGTGGGAATCGCATATATGGGTGATGGCGGCGGACTGGCAATTGGTGCCCAGCACCTTGTAAATGCCGCTGTAAGAAACGAAAAAATGCTGGTAGTTATGGTAAATAACACAAACTACGGTATGACAGGCGGCCAGATGGCTCCTACTACCTTACCGGGACAGATTACAGAAACCACCCCTTACGGAAGAGACGTTGAAGCTTCGGGAAAACCTGCCAGAGGCGCTGAAATGGTATCATCGCTGGTTGATACTGATAAGGCTTTCGTAACCAGGGCAAGCGTTACTAATCTCCGTAAATTAAGAACCACCTTCAAAAAAGCGCTTACAAATGTGTCAGAAGGCCGTGGTTTCTCATTTGTGGAAGTTCTCTCCATTTGTCCTCTTAACTGGAGAACAAATAACGTCACTACATGGGAGAGAATCAAGTCTATGGAAGAGTATTTCGAGGTAAAAGACTTTGTGGTACCTCAGGAACTGGAAGGAGTTAAGTAATGGCAAGAACAAAAATTGTACTGGCAGGCGAAGGCGGGCATGGCGTACAGAGTATCGCTAAAATCCTTGTGGAAGCCGGATATGCTGCCAATAAAAAAGTGCTTTACATACCGAACTTTGGCGTTGAGCAAAGAGGCGGGGTTAGTATCGCTTTTTGCCAGATAGCTGATGAGGAAATCGGCGAGCCAAGGTTTTCCAAGGGCGACATCGTAATCATGCTCTCTGATAGGGCAATAGATCGCTGCTCGATGTATGTGGACGAGAATTCCGTTGTGGTCTACGACAGCTCAATATGTCACAATAAACCGGAAGTTAAGGCAAAGGAAACCATTGGTATCCCGGCTAACCAGATTGCCAACGACGAAATCAGCGCAAGGGTATTTAACATAATCATCCTTGGTGTTGTTATTCAAGCGACAGGCGTGCTGGAAATGGACTATGTTAAAGATGCTATGATTGCTGCTTTAGGTAAAAAGTTCGAGTCAAACCCTGAATTGAGGGAAATGAACTTTAAAGCGCTGGAAAAAGGCGTTGAACTGATAAAAGCAAAAGCGTCAGTGTAATATATCATCAAGTGTCATCCTGAACTTGTTTCAGGATCTTGATAGCAAACATTTATTGCCTTAAAAGGAAAAAGGAGAAAATTATGACAGCTACTCAAAATAAAGGAATAAAAGTGGAAGGTTGCGGTAAAGGCAGGGCTAACTGGCACTTATTCACAGAGCTATGCAAGGGCTGCGGGTTATGCATAACTAAATGCCCTATAAACGCCAAAGGTGAGAAATGCCTTCAGTGGTCAAAAGAAGTAGGGTTATACTCAACCCCTGCTGTCCAGCCTGACCCTGAAAAGTGCATTGCCTGCGGGACATGCGAACTTCTCTGTCCTGACAGCGCAATCAGGATAGAAAGAAATAAATAATAAACTATAGTTTTTTAATATTTTAAAACCTCATGCCTATCATGGGGTTTTTTTATGGGCAAGATGTGCATAATGCGCACCTTACAGAAGGAAAGAAAAATGGATTACCAATCCAGAATCAAAACATAATTTGCAGATATCAAGATTTTCTTGATCTGATAGGTTAAAACAGCCCGATAAAATGAAAAACATTTCTTCCTGAGGTTTTTTATAGCCGCTTAAGGTAACGTCGGTCAGGGATTTAAGCAAATACTCGAACCCGTCACCTGTCAGGTGCAGTGTTTTACAATTAGTTTTAAGAAATTGTTTTAAAAGGTTTATTGGCATATAAGGAGTAAACAATAAAAACTTAAGTGTTTTTAAAATTTTCAAAAATTCATTCTCCCTCCACCCACCCAATTTTTTCTTTGGTCTCGCTTCCCTC
>JANQIY010000235.1 GCA_028281965.1 Candidatus Gastranaerophilales bacterium | reverse complement strand
CCTTTAGGGTGGCTGTGCGCGGCAGCGGGAGCTAACGCAGTAGCTCATTCATGGGTGGGTTTTGGCAAATGTTGCATACATGCAATTAGCAACTCGAGTATATCAGAGTCAGAAATTTTCAGGCTTTAAAAGCTTTGACAAGTAAGGACTTTTTTATAACAATTATTTAAAGTAAAATCTTACCTCAATTTTAATGACTCTGGAAAAATCAGGATTTAAAACAAATGGATAATAGGAAAGACTATGCGGTTGTTTTTGGGATTACGGGTAATTATGTTTTTGCACTGGCAAATGTATTAATTGGTATAAAAAAACACTGTAAAAATATAAATTTTGATATATTTGTTTACCATCAAAACCTGGGTGAAAAAAATAAAAACCTTTTAAATTCAATTATTGAGTGCAACTTTGTTGAATATATTTTCCCTGAAATCAGAAAAAAAATAGAAGAAGGAAAAAGCCTCTGGTTACAAAAGTTTTCTGAATTTGCTTTTGTAAGGTATGAATGTTTTGATTATTTGAATAATTATAAAAAAGCTGCCTGGCTTGATGTTGATATCCTGGTACAAAATGATTTACAAGCTTTGTTTGATGCTTGCGAAAATGACATAGCATTATATAAAGAAGAATCTTCGGGTATAGAAGGACTTTTTCTTAAAAAAGTTGATTTTATTGACGCGACACAGTCATTTCACTACAATACCGGCATTCTTGTAATGTCTGAAACTCTGTTAAAAAAGGGGAATTATAAAAATTGGTGTTATGAAAAAACAGTAGAACTTGCTGATATAGTAAAACTTCCTGACCAGGCTATTTTAAATATGATGTTGCAGGATTTCTCCGATATTAAAGTCAGTGTTCTTGATAAAAAATTTAATTGTTACCCTACTAAAAAAGACAGAAACGAAGCTGTTATCCTTCATTCCTATAATTCCGAAAAGTTCTGGAATTATCACAATATAAAAGAATGGAACAATAATTATAGAGAATGGTTAAAAATGGGTGGAACTCCTTATAATGGGCCTAAGCACAGTTTTTTATATAAATTTTTAAAGCCCTATTTTTGTAATATTCCTGACCCTTTAAGGCGTCCAAGAGATTTCTTTAAATATGTTCTAGGAAAATATGGTGTTTAAAATGTCTGAAAATCAAAAATTATATGATATTTCCCCTGAAAACATTAAATTTAATAATGGTTCTCATGGATTAATATTTTCTAAAATAAAAAATTACAGCAATGTTCTTGATGTAGGCTGCGCCACCGGGATAATAGGCGAAGGTCTCTATAATGAGAAAAAATGCAATGTAATTGGAATAGATTACTCTGAAAAATCTCTAGAAATTGCCCGGCAGAAAAATTCCTATGACAGGCTCTTTAAAATCAACCTGGATTATTTTTCAGATGAACTTAATGAATATGAAAATTATTTTGATTACATAATAATGGCTGATGTTTTGGAGCATTTAAAAATTCCTGGCAGCATACTTGCTAATTTTAAGAAACTGTTAAAACCGGGGGGGTTATTTTTGATTTCCATTCCTAATATAGCCCATGGGAGTCTAAAACTTAAGCTCTTACAAAACAAGTTTGAATACACAGAATATGGTTTATTGGATAATACGCACATATCATTTTTTACTCTTGAGAATATAATTCAACTTTTAAACCGGCTAAACTTTGAATTAATAACTTTAAACAGAGTTTATCTTGATATTGAAGAAACTGAGCAAAAAATTGACTTAAGTAAATATCCCCTTTGTGTAAAAAATTATGTTTCACAAAACCTGGAAAGTTTTGTTTATCAGTATGTTATTGAAACTAAAATTTCAAATACCGGAGATATTAAAAAAATAAACGAAAAATTTTTATTACCTGCAAGGGAAGAAAAAATGCGGCTGAAAAAGTACCTGACAGCACGCCGGGGCAGTTTAAGAAGAAGAATAACAAGATCTATCGAAAAATTCGTAAAAAAATGTTATTTATCACTGAAGGATAATTGTAATGTTAAATAACCCCAATGACGGGTTAGTTAAAAAACAATTATAGCTTGACAAAATTCCTTAAAGTTAATGAACCAATCTATTACTACAAAAAATTTTAAGTTTATATTCCTGTGTGTTTTTTTTATACTTAAGTAGGTAACAATAAATTTTTACTTCTTATTTTGAGAAAAATTTTCAAAAAATCTATATAAAAATAATAAGAATTTATTAAAAATGGAAAAAACAGCAAAAAACAAATTGGCTTTTGTTCTGGGATCTACGGGAAATATGGCATTTGCTGTTGCAAATGTTCTTATGGGTGTTGTCAAAAATTATAATAAATCTAATTTTGACGTAATAATTTATTGCGATGAAAATTTTGCAGGCGAAGACAAAAGACTTTTAAATACCATTCATAAATGTGAATTTATTAAATATGATTTTTTTGAAGGTAATACTGAAAAATTTGACCAGAATATTTTAAATAGGTTTACCTCGCTTGCTTTTTCCAGGTATGAATGTTTTAACTTGCTTGAAAAATACGAAAAAGTTGTATGGCTTGATATTGATTTACTTATAAAAGGCGAAATTAACGGACTTATTGAATCCTGCAAAACAGGGATAGCTCTATATTGTAAAGACGGAATTTTAGGGAATGAGTTTTCAAAACCTGTTGAAAATTATGATATGGCAAGAGAGTCGTTTAACTCAGGGGTAATAGTCCTTTCAGAAAATCTTAAAAATCCTGATGAAATATCAAAATGGTGTTATGAAAAGACAATAGAATACGCAGAGTACCTAAAATGTCCTGATCAGGCAATAATAAATCTTGCGATTCAGGAATTTAATCTAAATGTAACTGTTTTGGCTGACGAATATAACTGTCATCCTGATTATCCTGACAGTGATAAGGCAAAAATCCTTCATCCTTTCTGCATGGAGAAGTTCTGGAATTTTTATAATTACAAAGAATGGAATGATAACTATAAAAAGTGGTTAAAAATGGGGGGAAGTGCTTATAAGGGAAAAGTTTTCAATATTCTCGAAAAAACAGTAATTAATTTTAAGAAAAAATATGCTCTGAGAGCAGCACCTGATCCCATTAGACATACAAGAAAATTTTTAATGTATGTAATTAATTCAAAATTAGGAAGTTATGGAAAATAATTATTTAGTATCAATAGCAATACCCCTTTATAATGGCGAAGAGTTTTTAAGAGAAACACTTGATTCAATTACTTCCCAAATTAATACTGACGAAGTTGAACTGGTGCTTTGTGACGATAAATCTTCTGATGCCACTGTTGAAATTGTCAAAAATTATACGGAAAAATATAAATACGTAAAATTTTTCCAAAATGAAGAAAATCTGGGCATGGACGGTAATTTTGAAAAAGTAGCGGGGCTAGGGAAAGGCAGATTCATCTGGTTTTCCGGCCAGGATGATTATTTTCGGGAAGGAGCCGTTGCAAAAGTCCTGGAAGTTATAAAAAACCATGAGGACGTTAATTTTATCCATATGAACTTTAGCCGCAACAGTCATAATTTTGACAGGATTATAAGGGAAAAAATGGTAGAAATTGAGGAAGATGCTGTTTATGAAGACCGCATAAAATACGTAGAACTTGTTGCGATGGACAAATTCCCAAGTTTTTTGCCTTCTTTTATTATGAAAAGGGATGTCTGGAATAAAGTGGTTAATAAAAAAGATTTTTATAATACCTGTTTTGTCCAGCTCGGAATATTTTTTGAAGCCCTGAAAGATTTGAAAATATACATTATAGCAGAGCCTTATATCAAAGGAAGAGTTCCGGACAACAAATGGCAGGCGGATAATCACAAGCTGCTTGATATATTGAGCGGGGATTTTGAAGTTATCACCTATGCTTATAAGAATCTCGGCGTTATACCTGATTGGATTTATAAAAACCATTATAAAAACGTAAGAAAGTGGTTTTTTAACACAATTATTCTCGCGAAATCTGATAAACAAGAAATAAGTGAACGTATAAAAAAAAGATTCGAAAAACTTTTGAATAAAGGGGATTTTTTAATAACAACGATTTTGTGTAAAATTCCTTACTATTTTTATAAGTACGATTTATTAAAAAAATTTTTTAGGTTGATTCGTTAATGAATAATAAAGAATATGCAATTATTTTTAGTATCATAGCTAATTCGCGACTCGAGTTAATTAGCCAAAAGCCAGGATATGACTGAGCAATATTTGTTTGCAAAGCGGGAGCGTAAAATGGTCCGGCTTTGTTCGCGAAGCAGGCGGCGCTGTCCGCATTTTAGCAGCGAAGCAGGCGGCGCTGTCCGCATTTTAGCAGCGAAGCAGGAGTTCGTGAGAACTCATTTTCGCACCGGTCATTTTAAAGCTCATTCATGCCAAAAAATTATAGAGAATCGAAAAGAGATGCGAAGCAGGCGAAATGGACAGCGAAACAACGTGCAGTCCCTGCTTCGCAAGCTGTCCACATTTCGCGGCGGAGCCTCTTTTCCACCTTTAGGGTGGCTGTGCGCGGTAGCGGGAGCTAACGCATTAGCTCATTCATGGGTGGGTTTTTTGGCAAATATTGCATGTATGCAATTAAAGATTCAGGCTATTGGGAGATTGGGATTAACTATGTTGATGATGATAATGAAACTTTTTTTCCCTAAATGCATGAAAAATATCTTTTTTAGAGGAAAAGTCCTGCTCAACATGAGTTTGTTCGGCATGAGCTTGAGTTTGGCCGGTATGAGATTGAGTTTGGCCTGTTTTGACTTCCTTGCTGTTTCTGTAGCCAACACCTGCCCTATAGGCTGAGACCGAGTATAAAACCGGAAGTATCGGCGCAATAACATTTAATCCGGATAAAAAGCCGGCTGAGGCAACATCGTCAATATGCAGCCCAATATCAATCGCTTCCGGCGTTCTTTCGCTGTAAAGCTCTTTATAGAAGTTTTCATCCTGCCCGCCGTGTTTTTTATCAGGATGATTTCTTCCAACAAGTGGATTTACAATTTCTTTGCCGATTAAATTAGCTATAAAACTTCCCCCTGCAACCCCAACGGCAAGAATTCCCACTAACATGCTGAAAAACTTAACAGGCTTGGAGTTTTTATGCCGGGTCCTGTTAACGGCAAATAATGCCGCACCTGCTCCTACGTTGCAAAGGACGATATTGGCAAGGTACTGGTAAGAGCCTTCGTTGAGTTTGTCAGGCATAGTCTTGCCGAGTTTTTCCCCGGTCAAAAGGTCACCGGCAGCACCTCCGGCAATTCCGCCAAGTACCGGGATTAGCCCCAGAATCGACAGGTCGCGGATTTCCCCGAATTCCGGGTGCTTGCTTAAAAATCCATGTCCGTGCCCATGGTGGGAGTGTCCCGTTGGGATAAGCTTACTTATAAGGTTTTCCCCGTTTTTGCCCTGTTTTTCCAGTCCTTCGTAAAGCGTTTTTACCTGGGAAAAACCAAGGATTTTCCCCTCTCTAACTTTGTTTATCAATGGAGAAAGGGTTTTATCGTTTTTAAACCTTTCCGCCATGTTTTTCAAACCGTTTTTGCAGGCATGCGGGAGGTGTATGAACTTTTTTCCGAATATTAAAACGGAAGCCACCGTGCCCGTAAGCACTGCAGCGTTTTTTACAAACCTGTTAAGAATGGATTCCTCACCCTGCTTCACTTTTTTGTTATTAAAAGTGTCATATAGCCCAAAACCTGCGGCTCCTGCCATTAAAACCGGCGGCATTTTTTTGTAGACACTTTTTATCAAAGCCGGCTGATCTATATATTTGCCAAATATATCAGCTTTTCTTAAAAACCCTGAGAATATGTTGTTCATTGCATTTTTATAAATTATTTAAATATGAGATTAAGGATATACCAAAACAAATAAAATTTCTATAAAAAATTTGGACTTTCTGTGATTTTCTGTAATTTTTTGTTACTTTTTGTTACTTTTTTGTCAGACTTTTGTTCTTTTTTTGTGGCCGGATTGTTGCTTTTTGTTTAAAAATGCAGCAAAAAGTAAGATTTTGCAAGGAATTTTCCCGTTTTAAAAAAATTAAATAAATTTCTTCTTATTACTAACTTGAATAATAGGTAGTTTACTATTATCATTGAAAATTATGTTATAAAACGCCTGAAATTATAATTGAATTTTTATTGTCAGGGATTTTGGAATCAGGAGCAGATTAATTATGCATACAAAAATCGAAATCAAACCGTCTAAGAGGTTGTTGAGCCTTCCCACGTATATCTTCGCCGAACTCGACGAGTGGAAAGAAGAAGCGCGTTCAAAAGGTCAGGACTTAATAGATTTGGGAATCGGCAACCCGGATGGCTGTACTCCTGAACCTGTTGTAAAAGCAGCTGTCGAGAGCATAAAAAACCCAAAAAATCACGGATATCCTGATTTTAAGGGGAAAATGGAGTTAAGGGAAAGTATTTCAAAATGGCTTGAAAAAAGGCATGGGATACAGATTGACCCGAAAACCGAAATCCAGGCTTTAATCGGCGCTAAGGAAGGCCTGGCACATCTTGCCATGGCATATACTGACCCGGGGGATATAAATATAGTCCCTGACCCGTATTACCCTGTTTTATCCCGGGGTACTTGGATTTCAAACGGCGAGGTATATCATGTAAAACTTGAGGAAGCTAATGGTTTTCTGCCTGATTTAACCTCAATTCCTGATGATATAGCGAAAAAAGCAAAAATATTCTTTGTGAATTATCCTAATAACCCCACAGCAGGGGTTATCACCAGGGAATTCTTTAAAGAACTCGTAGATTTCTGCAAAAAGAATAACATTTTGCTTTGCAGCGACCTGGCTTATTCTGAAATAACTTTTGACGGTTACAAGCCTCCAAGCGTCTTTGAAATTGAAGGCGCAAAGGATATTGCGGTTGAATTTTACTCTTTTTCCAAGTCCTACAACATGGCAGGATGGAGAATTGGCTTTGCGGTTGGGAACCGGGAATTCATTAAAAACCTGTACGCCATCAAAACAAACATTGATTACGGCACATGCTCAATTATCCAGGATGCCGCCATTGCTGCCCTTAATATGAGTGAGTCCTGCTGTTGCGATATAGCAGGGATTTATCAAAAAAGGCGTGATTTTATGATAGAAGGTTTAAGCAAGCTTGGGTGGGACCTTAAAAAATCAAAGGCCACAATGTACTTATGGATGAAAGTACCCGAGGGGTATGACTCAAAGACATGGTGTAAAATGGTCCTGGATAAAACAGGGGTTGTCTTTACTCCGGGCATCGCATTTGGCAAGCATAGCGATAATTACTTCAGGCTCTCACTGGTTGCGCCGGATGAAAGATTATATGAAGCTCTGGACAGGCTGGAAAAAACCGGTATAAAGTTTACAAAATAGCCTCCCTCCCCGGAGTGATTTTTAAATATCACCCTTGTTGACTAAAAACGGTTCTTATAGGTTTTTGGGGATAAACTAAATGGGTGAGTAAGGGAAATCACCCTTGAAAGTGATTAATAAAAATTTATCTCTGGAGTATTATAGGTATGTAGTGTAAAAATAACCTTTAAATTTTAGGAGATTAGGCGAGTTATGAGCAAACAGGATTTGGATTTTAAACAGGATCAAATCGGAAAAGAAGTGGATGAGGTTCAGAAGAAAAAGAAAACCCGGGGACAGAGTCTTGTTGAGTATGGATTGATTCTTGCCCTGGTATCAGTTGTTGCAATTACTGTATTGCAGACAATGGGTAAACAGATTAAAACTACTGTCAACCAGGTAAGTAACCAATTAAAACAAGCTAATGAAATTTCACAAAGATGTGCTGAAGGCACTGATTGTTAAATTAGGGTTTATTTTATTGTAAATTTAAAAATCAACACTGGTCAGGAGGTATTCTGGCCAGTGTTGTGTTTAACTTATATAATAAATCAACATGAAAAGAATTTTATACGGTAATATAAAGTATAGTTAGGATAGAATTTTAATTTGAGGCAACAATTGTCATCAAGATTTAAAAAAAGAAAAGGGACAGATCTTGCGGATACAGGGCTAATTTTAGCCTTTATCGGCGTAGTTGCCATTACTTGTTATCAAATAGGGGGCAAGGAGTTAAGAGGTTTTTTTAACAGTTTTACCAATGTGCAAAGTAAAATTACCGATTATAGTACACAATGTGCCAATAGCACTGATCCTGATTGTACTTAGAGCCTATCCAAGAAATAAAACAATAAACGAACAATGTCATTTACGAGGAGGGCAGGTAAATAAGCCCGGTTATTTGATATAAAAGCTTTTCTGCCCGACGTGGTAATCTATCCGGATGGGCTGAAAGCCTATAATATTGACTGGACAGACTGCCACGGCGGCGCGAAGCGCCGCCTCGCAATGACAAGTGTCTACTCTTACCTGGTTTTGTCAATAAATTATTTCTTGGATAGGCTCTAAGCAGGGATTTTGAGAAAATTTTACCTCTTACAGGGTTTTAAGGAAGATTGAAAAAGTTTTTACGTAAGTGTCACCCTCGTATCTGATGCGGGTTCTATTTAGTCAGGGCTATTGCCTATTATGTTTGCCGGATA
>JANQIY010000233.1 GCA_028281965.1 Candidatus Gastranaerophilales bacterium | reverse complement strand
ATAGAGAATCGAAAAGAGGCTCCGCCTCTTTTCCACCTATAGGGCGGCTGTGGGTGGGTTTTGGTAAATGTTGCATACATGCAATTAGCAACTCGAGTTTAATAGATTTTTTTTTGACGTCCGGCGTTATTAATATAAAATAATCTTCAGGAAAGAGTGTTTTTTTTAAAGGAGGTTGTTTTATGTCAGAAAAAAAATTGTTAGCAACGATTCCCCGTACAGCTACAGAAGAAATACAGGTGCAGTTAAGCGAGTATAAAGGAAAAAAATTCCTGGACTTGAGAATATTCTATACGACGGACGGAGGAAATAGCTGGAACCCCACTAAAAAAGGAGTTGCGGTTTACCCTGAAAATCTTGACCAGTTAAAAGAAGCTATTGAGATTGCGCAAAGAGAGCTTGAAGGTGCTGAATGAAAAAAATAAATACGCGCAGGTCATTGTAGATGTCCCTGAGCTTGATACAAGGACTTTCAGCTATCTTATACCGGAAGAGTTATATGAAAAAATAATACCGGGAGTCCCCGTACTCGTCCCTTTTGGGAACAGGGGCGCTGTAAACGGTTTTGTGGTAGGATTTTCCAATTACCTGCCGGAAGAAATCAGGGCAAAGCCAATTTATGAAGTCCTTCATGATGACTCGCTTTTTGATATAGAATACCTGCAACTTTTGGAATGGGTGGCAAATTACTACTGCTGCAGCCTGCAAAACGTTCTTGAAGCGGCTATTCCGTCAAACCTGCTCTCTAAAACCAGGAGAACGGCACATTTACTCAGCGAAGACATTTCAGGGCCGGAACTCAGCAAGGATGCCCGGAAAATATTTAATTTCCTGCTGGAAAAAAAGAGCTGCAACGTTGCCACTCTGAAAAAGAAAACCAAAACGCCTTATTCTAAGTTCTATGCGGCAATACGCCAGCTGCAAAATAAAAGCATTATCAAAGTGGAAAATACTCTGGGAGAGAAAAAAGCCCGGCCCAGGCTGGAAAAGTACGTAAGACCGGCAGGGGGCTATGCAAAAGAATCGTTGTCTTCCCGTCAAAAGGCGGTTATGGAATTGCTGGAATCAGCAAAAGAAGCTGTAAAGCTCTCTGATTTCCTTCAAACAGCAAAGACTACGCCTGCCACGCTTAAAAAACTCGCAGGAAACGGGTTTTTAGAAATTCTTGAGCGGGAAGTTTTCAGGAATCCCTCAGCAATATTTAAGAAAGGCGAGCAACAGGGTTTTTACGAGCTTACGGGTTATCAAAAGCAGGCATTTTCCCAAATTGTAAACTATATGGAAAATAAAGACCCCGAACCGGTACTTTTATATGGAATAACCGGCTCCGGCAAAACCGAAGTGTATATACACGCGGTAAGAGAGGCCCTGGAAAACGGAAAATCAGTCATAGTCCTCGCGCCTGAGATAATTCTTGCATCCCAGCTGGCAATGAGGTTTTCAGCGAGGTTCGGGGCGGAAAACGTTGCAATCTGGCACAGCAGTATTTCTGAGGGAGAACGCTATGATGTATGGAAAAAGCTCAGAAACAACGAAATTAAGATTATAATCGGCGCAAGGTCGGCCATTTTTGCCCCTGTAAAGAACCTGGGGCTGATAGTAATTGACGAGGAGCATGAGTCCAGCTATAAGCAAACTTCTCCAAGCCCCAGGTACAACGCAAAAACCGTAGCCGCTGAAAGAGCGAAAAGAGAAGGGGCAACCCTGGTATTGGGCACGGCTACTCCTGATATAACAAGCTTTTTCCGGGCTAAAAACACCGGCAGGACTTTAGTACTCCCTGAAAGGGTCGGTAAAAGCGGGCTTGCGCAGGTTAATATCGTTGATATGCGGGAGGAATTCAAAGCCGGGAATAAAAGCATTTTTTCAAGATCCCTTAAAAAAAACCTGCTGGAAACTTACGAGGCAGGCAAACAGGCTATTTTACTCATTAACCGCAGGGGATTTTCAACATACGCCCAGTGCAGTAATTGCGGGTATACCCCGGAATGCAGGCGGTGCGATATACCTTTAATACTGCATAAAACAGCGGAAAAACTCCGCTGTCATTACTGCAATTATGAAACAAACATGCATGACATCTGTCCTTCCTGTTTTAACAGTACATTAAGATACTTTGGAATGGGTACGCAACGTGTTGAAGAGCTGTTTAAAAAAGAATTTCCTCAAATAAATTCCCGGAGAATAGACAGCGATATAATGAACAGGAAAAATGCCCATATAAACGCATTGGAAAGCTTTGCAAACGGAGAAACCAGTGTTTTGATAGGTACCCAGATGATAGCAAAAGGGCTTGACGTCCCAAATGTAACGCTGGTAGGGGTAATCAGCGCGGATTCCCTTTTTAACATACCGGATTTCAGGGGGACTGAAAGGGGATTCCAGCTGCTGACACAGGTTGCCGGCCGGGCTGGCCGGGGAGAATTTACCGGTAAAGTATATTTTCAGACGTACGAGCCGGAATTTTTTGCGGTTAACCATGCTAAAAAACAGGACTTTACAAGTTTTTACTCCCATGAAGTCCAATCAAGGAACGAGTATTCTTATCCTCCTTTCAGCAATATGATAAGGTTTATAATAAGCTCAAAAATGGAGATTAAAGCGGTGAAATTTGCCTCAGACATTGCTTACCGCCTGAAAACACTTACCGGCGAGCGGGGAATTACCGAAAGACTCGAAGTCCTCGGGCCTTCCCGGTGTATAATCACCAGGATTAAAGATGAATACCGGTTTCAGGTACTTATAAAAAATACCCTGGGGGAAAACGGGCATTTCCTGGTTAATAATTTTGTGAAAGGGATAAAAATTCCACAGGATATTAAATTTCTTGTAGATGTTGATCCTGCTGATATGCTGTAGAAAAAAATTTGGTATAATAATTACGTATTTTAAAAAGAAGCAAAAACAATATGAACAGAAACTCAGATAGAAAGAATTTGTAAGACGTTGAATATAATTACTGAAAAAGAAATAAACAGTCCAAAAGGAAATAAAATCCGGCTTTTAAAAGCGGAGAACCCTACAGGAAAAACCGGTGAAACTATTTTGATGATCGGCGTTTTTCATGGGGATGAGCCTGAGGGGGAGTATTTAATAGATAATTTAATTAAAGATATTGGAGAAAATCCTGGTTTGATAGGTGATAACAGGCTTTTAATCATTCCCTGCCTCAACCCTGACGGTAAGCTGCAAAATATCAGGGGAAACTCCAACGGTATCGACTTGAACAGGAATTTCCCCACGCAAAACCGCCGCAAATGCGATCAGGACGGAGATTATAACTGCGGAGAAGAACCCGCCAGTGAAGTTGAAACTATGTTTATAATAGATATTGTCAAAGAATACGAACCGGCCAGGATTCTGGCGTTTCACAGCCCGTATAAAGTAGTTAACTATGATGGCCCGGCTGATAAAATCGCTGAAAACATGTCAAAGCTGAATGGGTATCCTGTCCAGGTGGATATCGGATATCCTACTCCTGGTTCTTTCGGGACTTATGCGGGAAAAGAAAGGAATATTCCTATTATCACACTGGAGCTTCCGGGGACAGGCAATGTCGAGACCATGTGGACGGAAAACAGAAAAGCCCTGCATTACTTTATTTCCTGCTGACTAAAAATTGTCTTTATTCGGCCTTTAATTGCGTTTTTTCTTTTTTCAAGAATTTCAGGTTCACTCAATGAATAAAGATAAGTTGACGGCGGGTTGTCTGCAAAAGTTGAAAACTGGTTTCCTGTTGCTGTAATGCTTTTTTCTTGATCACCTTCACCGTTCCCTTTTACATTATAGTGAAAGAAATGAGCACCTCTACTCCCTACTTCTTTCTCTAAACTTACGGTAACATCAGGATCATAAAGTACAGTTTCAATTGTACTGGCTAAATTACCCAAATTTGTTCTTCTGTCTTCTACGGCTTCTTCCAGAACCTTTTTCGTAGTATTACCCCGGTCCCACAGACCGAATGATAACCGTTGATGCGTGTTAAATGAAGTATTTATCATGTGAATTTTCCTCCTTATTCCTAATACGTTCCTGAAAAAAAATTTCCTATTTAAATTTATTCCTCTGAACCATCTGATGTTATACCTATAGACCGCTTTATTTGCTCTATTAATTTAAGATTTCCATGATCTTCGATAACAGGGATATCTTTCCTGTTAAAAATGTCTGAAGGTGTTATATCTGCGAAGGTTTCAAACTGCAAACCTTCTTCTTTTACTGTTTTTGCCTCATTTCCTTTAACCAAAGTATATTCAAAGACAGGGACTCTCTTAACTTCTTTTAGCATTAAACCTACTATAGTGTCAGGATCTTTTCCTACATTTTTCTTTGTTTTTTCAAAATTATCCCTGTTTATCTCTATTTGTGGAGAATTTTCCAGATAATTAAGGGTGTGGTTTGTGATATGGTCATCAGCCCATCTACCGAAGGATAATCTTGAATTTATGCCAGGATTAATGTTCATAAAATTATTTCCCTGTTAATTAGCTCTTTTATTTAATACGTTCCTGAAAGAAAAAAATTTCCTGTTTAATTTATTTTTTATCAATATGTAAAGATTTCTTTGTTTGATCTGAATCCTGTTAGTGCTAGTATAAAATTTATACGACAAAATTGGAGGATTTATTTATGGCAAAATATGACGATCTTAAAGTTTATTACGACAAAGATATTAATGATGAACCGATTATGAGCAAAAATGTGGCGGTTCTCGGATTCGGAAGCCAGGGACACGCCCATGCACAGAACCTTCAGGAATCGGGAGTTAATGTCCGGGTAGGATTGAGAGAAGGTTCAAAGTCCTGTGACAGGGTAAGAAAAGCAGGTCTTGAATGCTGCTCGTTTGAGGAAGCCGTTAAATGGGCTGATGTTGTAATGATACTGCTTCCCGATACGATTCACAGGGAAATTTATGAGCAATATATAGAACCAAACCTTTCAGAGGGAATGTATCTCGGGTTTGGTCACGGATTTAGCATACATTACAAGGAAATCGTGCCTCCTGCAAATGTAAATACCTTTATAGTCGCGCCAAAAGGCCCGGGACATCTTGTAAGGTCAGAGTATACAAAGGGAAGAGGAGTTCCTTCCCTTGTGGCTGTAGGACAGGATCCCTCAGGCGATACTTTTGAGGTTTCCCTCGCTTATGCAAAATGTAACGGCGGCGGTAAAGCGGGTATTATCGAAACAACCTTTAAAGATGAGACGGAAACAGATCTTTTCGGGGAACAGGCGGTTCTTTGCGGAGGGGCGGCAGCGCTTATTAAAGCCGGTTTTGAAACCCTTACGGAAGCCGGGTATCCTCCTGAAATGGCTTATTTTGAATGCCTGCATGAGCTGAAGCTCATTGTTGATTTGATTTACTACGGCGGAATCCAGGATATGAGATATTCAATCAGCGATACCGCAAAATATGGCGATGTAACCCGTGGGCCAAGACTTATTACAGATTCTGTAAAACAGGAAATGAAAAAGATCCTGGACGAAATTCAAAACGGGGAATTCGCTAAAGAGTGGATTGAAGAGTGCAGGCAGGGGCAACCAAACCTGAAAAAACTTCTCCGGGCTGACGATGATCATGAAATCGAGCAAATCGGAAGAAAACTCCGCGGTATGATGAGCTGGATTAAAGAAGAGCAGCTTATCTGCGCTGATGAAAGAAATTAAAAAACTTTTTCATCCTTCCTTAGCTGGCAACTTGAGTTAAAAAATAATATAAAAAGTTGTACTTATACCGATTTCAATAACAGGACTTACGCAACCAAGCTAAAAACGTCTTGATTATACTCAAATGAGTTAGTTTTCTTAAAATCGGGCGTGAGGCTATGCTCCCGCTGCCGCCGGCATGAATGAGGCTATGCTCCCGCTGCCGCCGGCAAAGCCCGACATTAAGAAAACGTCGCTCTCTGCTTACGCATACCGATTTATGTTAACTTATTTCATTTTAAGATTACTTATTGAAATCGGTATAGCACAATTCCCATTATGATTTTGGCGGTGATTAAATTCTAAGTGATAGATTAAGGAGTAAACAATAAAAACTTAAGTGTTTTTAAAATTTTCAAAAATTCATTCTCCCTCCACCCACCCAATTTTTTCTTTGG
>JANQIY010000094.1 GCA_028281965.1 Candidatus Gastranaerophilales bacterium | reverse complement strand
TCGCTTCCCTCCCTTCGGTCGGTCGCTCGACCGAAAAAATTTAATAAGGAATATTTTTGAAAATTTTACATAAGAATTTTTTGTTTCTTCCTTATTTACCGGATAGGCTCTTATTTTCCGGCAGGAGTTGCCCGGGAAATATCGAGCATTTTTTTAATAGCTGTATATGCTTTTTGTCGAATATTTTCCTCGACAAAAACCTCATGAACTTCTTTTTCAAGGGAAATTAAAACATCTTCCGGCCTGTTCCATTTCATATTTTCGCAAATTGCTTTTTCTGAGGCCAAAACAAAGTGTCTTTCAGGGTAATCCCTTTGTAATCTTTCAAGTACCCCTCTTTCAGTGGCGATAATAAAGCAATCTGAACCGCTTTGTTTTACCCGGTTCATAATTCCCGAAGTGCTGCCTACAAAATCAGCGAGCTTTATGATTTCCATATGACATTCAGGATGTACCAACACTTCAGCGTTTTTATACCTGTTTTTCAGCTCCAGGATATCTTCCGGTAAAATTCTCATATGCGTAGGGCAATAGCCATAATAAGAAGTCACTTTTTTTTCCGGGATCTGACCGGCAATATAAGCGCCGAGCCCCCGGTCAGGCACAAAAAGAATTTCTTCGGCAGGCAAGGATTTTACAACCTTTACGGCATTTGCGCTGGTGCAGCAAATGTCTGATTCTGCTTTTATCTCAGCCTCTGAGTTTACATAGCAAACAACAGAAGCTCCCGGGTGTTTTGCTTTAAATTTCCTCAACTCTTCAGCATTAATCATATCCGCCATAAGACAGCCTGATTCCGGTCTTGGGAGAAGGACTTTCTTGTGTGGAGAAAGTATTTTTGCGGTTTCCGCCATAAAGTATACACCGGCAAAAACAATAATATCAGCGTCGGTTTCCGAGGCCCGCCGGCTTAAATAAAGTGAATCCCCAACAAAATCTGCAATTTCGTCAATTTCAATATTTTGATAACAATGAGCAAGTATTACCGCATTTTTTTCTTTTTTAAGCTTATTTATTTTATTAGTAATTTCCGGTTTTAAAGACATTTTTCATAAAATCCTGCTATAAATGTATTTTTAAGATATTTCATTATCAAAACTTTTTTATAATATTAATATTTTAGTATAAACCCAAAAATTTCATATTGTAAAAAACTTGCTCAAACTACAAGGTATAAACTAAACTTAATAATTAAAGAGGGTAAAGTTAACGATATTATAATTAAATACCTTTTGTTTTTTATGTTGAATATTTCGTGAAACACATTAGCTTAAAAAGAAAATGTAACTTGTAAATGGAATTAGTTAAAAATCTTATTAAAAACTTAATTGCACCTTCCTCAAAAAGAGTCGGAATTTATATATCTTCCGACTCCAAGCTGGAAGCTGTTTACTATGATACGGAATCAAAAGAAATATACTGGAGCTATAAGGAAAATTTTCAGTATAACCAGGTACTTAGAGAAGTCCTGCTTGATGATCTCGAAGCAAGGATTCCGGGAATATTAAAAAAAATGGAAGTCCCTGCCGGATGCCCGGTTTGCATCTGCCTGCCTCATATTTTAACTTCAATAAAAGCTCTTCCTTCCGACTTGGATGAAGCAGAGATTGAATTTGCCCTGGTTTCCGAGGCGGAAAAGTCCTATATATTTAAAAAAGCCGAACCAAAGCCAAGCTGGAATTTTTTATCGGAAAGCAATGAAACTCTGACTAACCAATACCTTTATTCAGTAATTCAAAAAAAACAGATTGAAAAAATAGAGGAAATTTTTGAAAGAAATGAATTAAAACTGCTCTCTATTGATATTTCTTTTACTGCACTATTAAGAGGTTTGGAAGCAGCGAGAATCCTGGATGAAAACATTGAAAACCAGCTGAGTTGGTGTATAGTCATTATTTCTACCAATAATTATCTCATAGCAAAATTTAAAGGAGAAAAAATCCTTAATGTTATAGAAAGCCCTCTTGCTTTAAAGTCAATTGAACCGGATGTTTTATATTCCACGTTGAACGCCACCTTTACTGAAAAATTGCAGCATGAAAAGCTTGATAATCTTTACATTGTTAGTCAGGCACAGGACTTTGTCGCTTCAAAATTAACGGAATATATGAAACTTAAATGTAATATACATACGATAGATGATAATAAATTTAACAATAATCCTTTATTTGTAAGGCCTGTTGCGAATGCAGACCCAATATTTCCTGAAAGTATAGGAGCTGCCTGCTGGAACTATTCAAAATTGGGATTAAACCTTAACTTTCATAATACGGATAATAATGAAGAAATTCACGGTATTCTCGGGAAAATAGGCGTTAAAACACAACTTCATTTTTATCTTTTGTTGAGTTTTCTCGCTTCTCTTATGTTATTAGCTACTATGGTTCTTTTGTTGTCCGGCGCTAACAATTATTTTAAAGATGCGGTTTTAAAAGAAAAATCTGAAATAAAACGGCTGGAAAAACTTAATATTAAGCCGATAAGAAAATTTAATAAAAATGAAACTTTTGTTTCTGTTTACGGCAAGAACCTTGAATTGTTAACTTCTTATGATTCCATAGGTTCCGTTATACCTGAAAGATTATGGATAGATGCGTTTTTTGTAGATAACGACCTTAAGACTAAAATAATAGGAAAAGCTTTCAACGTAGAAGATATTATTACTTATTTTGAGAACCTCCAGAAAGTGTCAAAATTTAACAACCTGAAAATTAAGAGTATTGATATCATATCAACCACAATGTCCGACCAGGATGTTTCGGGTTTAAACAATTCCATGAATGAATATAACAACGCAAGTAATGGATATAATGAAATGGATGAACCCTATGCGCGCCGGAGAAATTTTCATGACCCGCAATATGACTTGCCCCCGCCTCCAGATCCTGAAGCCGCTACAGGTAAAAAACAAAATTATTATCAATTTGTTTTTGAAAATTACGGCTTAAAAACCCAAAAAAGTTTGCTATCAAATGAAACCTTACCTGATTTTGTAAAAGATATTATATTGGAAAATTAATGTTAAAAGGCTTATATTAAAAACTTATGAAAAAATTTAACAGCAAAAAATTAAAAGAAAAATTTAGGGAGATAAAATCCCAGCTTGATAAAGATGCTGTGATTTACTTGATATTATTGGTGGCTTTAATACTATACGGGCTTACCAAGTTTGTTTTTCCCGCTTTTTCTGAATTAGCAAAAAACATTGATGAATATTCAAATACAAAAGATTTATCCAAAGCAATGGAAAACAGGTTAAATGTCAAAAGAAATTCAGAAAACAAACAGGAGATAAAAGTACCTGATAAATTACCCGTAAAAATATATAAAGCTCCTTATAAAGAAATGGAACTTGAAAATGCCGCTGCTATAATGATAAATAAAATTATAAATATTATTAAAAATAACGGGACCAATAAAATCGTTTCTCTTGAGCTAAAAAAACAGGATTTAAAGGATTCATACGGTGTATTATCAAAAAATCATTCGGTACTAAGCCTGCAAGTAGAGCTTGAAACTTCTTATGAAATTATTCAGACAGTACTTAATGAAATATATTTAATGGATTATCTTGTAAAAATAAATAAAATTTCATTAAATTCAATGAAAAAATATAATTACAAACGAGTACAGGCCTTTTTAGTCATAGATATATTTGTAAAAATTTAAGGCTAAATTTTTTACAAATGGCTCAAATTATCAGGGTCTTTCAATTCTGGAATTAAAAAAGATATGTCATGCCGTGCTTGACACGGCATCTAGCCAACTTTTACTTATCGCGTATCAGCATTAATT
>JANQIY010000068.1 GCA_028281965.1 Candidatus Gastranaerophilales bacterium | reverse complement strand
AACGCAGTAGCTCATTCATGCTGCAGCAGCGGGAGCATAGCCTCATTCATGGGTGGGTTTTGGCAAATGTTGCATACATGCAATTAGCAACTCGAGTTAAATCGTTTCCGTTTTTTCACTCCCATTTCGCAAGGGAATCTGGGTGACGTCGCATTAAGCTATAGCTAAATTTTAAGCTTTGAACGGGGTTTCACAGATTGCCATGGGCTCTCAAATTGTCATTGAGCCCTCGCAATGACAATTTGGGTGTTATCAACTCAATTTCGGGAGACAAGGGGGTTTTTGAAAAATTCTTAACGGATTTTTCTTTTAATTACCGGGGCAATGCCTTTTAATTCGTCGTAAAGCTCTTTAAACTGGTCATGATAAATTGACTGAGCACCGTCGCAAAGCGCAGTTTCCGGCTGGTAATGTACTTCTACGGTAATTCCGTCTGAACCTGCGGCAACAGCAGCCCTTGCCATCGGTGCAACCTTGTCCCTTAAACCGGTTGAATGGCTTGGATCTACGATTATAGGCAGGTGGCTTAGTTTTTTAATTACCGGAATGGCAGAAATATCCAGGGTATTTCTGGTAGCAGTTTCAAAAGTCCTGATACCCCTTTCACATAGTATAATATTCCTGTTTCCGCCTGACATAATGTATTCAGCCGACATTAAAAGCTCTTCTATAGTGGCAGAAAGGCCTCTTTTAAGGAGGATAGGGTTTTTAATATAGCCAAGTTCCCTTAATAGGTTAAAATTCTGCATATTTCTGGCGCCAACCTGAAGAATATCAACATATTTAGTGCAAAGCTCTATCTGTGAAGCTTCCATAACCTCTGAAACTGTAACCATATTGTACTTATCAGCAACCTGTTTCAGGTATTTAAGTCCTTTTTCACCAAGCCCCTGGAAGCTGTAAGGAGAAGTCCTCGGCTTAAAAGCGCCGCCTCTAAGGAATTTAACCCCGCAGCTGCTGAGGAATTCCGCTGTGGATTCAAGCTGCTCAAGTGATTCGATTGCACAAGGACCGGCAATTACAGTAACTTCTTCACTGCCAACATAGGCGTCTTTTACCTTAATTACCGTATCTTCCGGCTTAAACGTCCGGCTTGCCAGTTTATAGCTTGATGATATTTTTATTACTTCCTGCACAGAGTCCATTATTTCAAAGGTTCTGCGGTCAAGAATTGCTTTATCCCCTACGGCTCCGATAACCGTATTGATTTTACCTCTGGAAATATGTGCTGCAAAGTTTTTTGACTTGATATGTTCCTCGACTTTTTGTATATCCGCCTCGGAAGCGCCTGGTTTCATTACGATTAGCATGATTTTTATTCCCCTTATAAGCTCTTTTTAATATTAATCATACGACTTTAAAATTTACTAACAAGTGCAGATAATTTTTAAAATGATAAATTTTACGTTAATACCAGTTTATTTATCTTTTCCTGAAGTTTTTCAGGACTAAAACGCTGATCAGTCCCGGCTTTTTGCTGAATATCATACTTTTGTTTGCACAAGAGGATTCGCTTTACTGAGTCATCAATTCTTTCTTCGGGTAAATCTCCCTTTAAAACAGCTTCATGAAGGCTTTCTATAATTTTTAACGTTTCATCAGTTGAATGTTTATAGATAAAAAGGTCAATTCCGGCTTTAATTCCCTTTAAACAGGCCTCATAACTGTCAAAATAGTTTTTAATCCCTCCCATAACCATATCATCAGAGACTACTAATCCGGAAAATCCGATTTTTCGCCGCAAATAGTCATTAATTATGGTTTTAGACAAAGAAGCCGGTACAGGCTCGGCGTTAAAAGCTTTATAGTGGACATGACTAACCATTACCGCGTCAACCCCATCAGTTATCGCACGTATAAAAGGCTTTATATGGACATTTTCCAGTTCTTTTAAGGACAAATCCAGAACCGGCATGCTTAAGTGGGAATCCTTGCCGGTATCGCCATGACCCGGAAAATGCTTGACTACCGGGATTATAGAATTCTCCATAAACCCGCAATAAAAAGGTTTTGCAAATTCCATAACCTTATTTGGACAACTGCTAAAAGCTCTTGAGCCGATGATAGGGTTATCG
This sequence comes from Candidatus Gastranaerophilales bacterium, assembly GCA_028281965.1. Classification (GTDB taxonomy): domain Bacteria; phylum Cyanobacteriota; class Vampirovibrionia; order Gastranaerophilales; family UBA9971; genus JANQEB01. The sequence continues at coordinate 6,030 of JANQIY010000068.1, read as the reverse complement.
GGATTAGTGTTGACATCCAGCACAGGCGCAAAGTTCATGTTAATGCCCATAAATTTCAATTCTTCAGACATTACCTCAGCCTGAATACGGGCGTATTTTGGATTTGCGGTTGCAGCAAGTTCTTTGGGAGAGAGGTATTTTATCTTGTTTTTAACGTTAATAGTCCTTTCTACCCTGCCTCCTTCCTGGTCAATGCTTATGAACAGCGGAATTTGCGCGGTATTTTGCAAGTTTTGGGCAAGCCCGGCAGTTTGCTCATAAGACTCTATATTTTCCGAAAACAGAATAACCCCTCCCAATCCTGCCTGAATAGCTTTTTGAATGTTCTTATTCTTTTCACAAAGGACTTTCCCGGGGAATCCCATTATAAACATCTGGAAAAGTTTTTCCTTGATTGAAAGCGATTTTAAAAATTTTTCTGTCTTCATAATGTGATTTTTTAATCTATTTCTGAATATACGCTATTTTAAATTAAGTAATGTAAAACTTGCTTTCCAAACAAATTACAAAAGTTTTTCAGAGGCTTTTAATGTAGTTAAGAATAAGATCCAGGGCTGGGATAATAAAAAGCTTAAAATGTTACAACTTCATAAAAATATAAACCCCTACCAATTAAATAATAATATACATTACTTTTCTTTTACATCAAAGAAAAAAAAGGAAGAGTCCGAAAAACCTCAAAAAGTTAAAAATGCTAAAACTGAAAAAGACCTTCCTGAAACTATCATGCGTCCTACAGTTGCCTCAAATCCTGTAAAACTGCCTGATGTGCCTTATAAAATGGCAGAAACCATTATTACAAAAGCCAATATCTCAAAAATGAGCGTAGGGGATTATTTAGCTCAGTACCTGCCTTTAAGCATTCAGGGAGTTCCTCCTGTAGACAGCGTTACCGCTCAAGTAGGAAAAACCGACGTTACGACATTAATTGATGCTAACCAGATTTTTAATAAAACAGTCCAATACCTGGACTCCGCTAAAAAATCCATACAGATTGAAATGTTTGAATTTGGAAATATGGATGTAGACGGTGAACTTTGGCCGTCAGGAGGAGCAGAAGGAGTTGAAGGCTGGCTGCAACAGCAGAAAATACTTGAGTTACTGCTTAAAAAGAAAACCCAGGGAGTCAATGTCCAGGTTATTCTGGATACCCACAAGTGGTATACAAACGGGAATGGTGAAAAACACAGGCATTACGGCAATATGCACATGATAAGATACCTGAAGGAAAATGGTATTGATGTAGTGCCTTACCCAAGGCGTGCCCAGCAGGGCGGTAACCTCCAGCATGTGAAGTTCCTGGCAGTGGACAGCAAAAAGGCAATCCTTGGCGGAATGAACTGGGGCAACCATTCTCCCGCAAACCATGACGCCTGTATTTCAATAGAGACCCGGGACGGTAATAAAAATTCCGAAGTCGATAACCTGATTATGGAGATATTCGATTCTGACTGGGCTTTTGCCTGGGAAAGAATTGGAAAGACCAAAATTATTAACGGGCCTTTAGAAACTTCTGAACAGAATGAATATGGAGGGATAAAAAGGGCTATTCTCAGGGAAAATATAGATTACATGAAAACAGTAGGAACCCTTTTTGATAATGAAGAGGATAAAACAAGGTATAAAAAGAAAATTGAAGAGGGAAAACCAAGACCAAACGGAGTGCGTATAACACCGGGATTAAACCTTCCTGATGTAAACCCGCTAAAAAAAGAAGATTCTAAAATAAAGATTTTAACTAATTTACCAAGAGAATACGAATATGTAGGGGCAGGCGGCTCGGAATCTATAGGAGACTATATTAAAAACAGGCTGGATACAGCTAAATCTTTACGTGCAGAGCTTTTTGCCCTGACGCATTTTGAAATTGCGCTGAAAATAATTGAAAGGGTTGAAGAAGACAGAAAGTATAAAGAGTATCAAGAAGCGCTGAAAAAAGGTAATAAAAAAGATGAAAAGAAAGGAAAATTAAGACCTTTTGATGTTCAAATAATCGTCGATCCCAGCATTCTTGACGAATTCCCTTATTGCAGGAAGGTCTATGACGCCCTGAGAGAAGAAGGAGTCCCCATAAGAAAATACAAGACAAATAAAATGATAAACCAGAGAATGCACTGTAAATGGGCGGTTTTTGATGAAAAGGAACTGCTTATAGGTTCTGCAAACTGGTCTGCAGTAGGACTGGAAACTAACCTTGACCAGGGCAAAAGAAACGATTATACACGCTATAATAAAATGATTAACAGCATTATCAAGGAAGACCATAAGGAAAAAATTCAGAAAAGAGAAAAAGAATTAGGGCTTCCAAGTATTTTTAACCAGAAAGGCGAAGTAAACTACGATAAGTTAAAATCAAGAAGAAAAAGTATAAAAAAAGCTATAAGCAGAAATAATTTAGAAGATATTAACGGGGAAAGCTCACCTGTCGTTACCATAGAAGCTAAAGATAAACTTGACAGGGTTATTGAAAAAACAGAGATTAAACTAACCCGGGAAAACCTGCACCACCTGCAAAAGCTGTCCTCAAGATACAAGGAAGTAAAATACCTTTTAAACAGGCAAAAATTCTTTATCCGGGGAAACCATGAGAGCTCCGTAGTTATAGACGACAGGGAAATTTCAGGAAACTTCCTGAAACAGTTTGAAAGAGACTGGGATCACAGCAAGCCTCCTTATGAATACGCCCTGAACATTGGCCAGGGAAGGCGTAAAATACTTACATTACGCAGTCAAAAAGAACCAAACCTGTTCTAACTAAAGGATACAAAAGATGCTTTTAACCGGAAATTATCAAAAAATAAATATAAAAAATAATTCTCCTGCTGCATTTTCGGAAAATCCGGACAAAATCCCCGGCAGTATTACAAAAGGCTATCCTTACAATAATAAAATCGTAGCAAATTTTAGTTATTTTAATGCCCTGAAATCTTATACCCTCGCATTTACCGGCAGTAAAAGAGAGCCAGGGGAAGAAGTTGATATTGAATCCCAATTTTCAGCAATCAGCTCCCAATTAAGGCAAAAAGGGATTGAAGATGATACCAGGGAAAGCCTGGTAGAAGAATTAAAAGACCTTCAGTTCAGGTATTCCGTTGAAAAGAGGGTTAAACAGGTAAAGGGTAAAAAAAGCCAGGGGAAAGGACTTTTTAGCGAAGGCTACGTTGACTTTAAAAAAATAGGCTGGGAACACCTGTCAAAAGAGCCCCTGGACTGGGAGACCGCAACCCCGGCAGAAGTACTGGCCTTTCGCCATGCGGCCGCCATTGCGGAAACTTATGAAAACCCCTGGGTGAAAAAATATAATTATATTAATGTCTCCATGCCGCTGGCAACGTATCATTCCCTTGATAAAAGAGCGGCCAAGGAAAAATATAACGAAGCCCTGGGGGAAATTCAGGATAAACTGGATAAAAAAGCGGAAACTCTCGCAGGAAAAGATGTCCTGAAAGATTTAAGCGAACACCAGGCCAGTTCTGTCCGGAAAAAAGCCCTGGAAAAAATAAAAAAAGCAAACGCTAAATTTTTAGACATGCCCGTAGTCGATTCCGAAGGCAATTTTGTGCTTGACGTAACCGTTTTTGATACAGAAACGACCGGTTTAAATATAAAACATGAAAATCATAACTATAAACCTGACAAACCTGCCGCAAAAATACTGCAAATAGGGGCAGTGAAAATAAAAAACGGGAAAGTGGCATCAGAGCTAAACCAGCTGGTTAACCCTAAAACCCCTATAGATGAAGGGGCTTCAAAAGTCCACGGGATTTATGAGGATGACGTTAAAGACCAGCCGACGATGAGAGAGGTTTTAAGCGGTAATTTTCCCGAGAATTCCAGAATAAGCCGGGAAAATAAAGAGCAGCTAAAGGGCGGATTTCTCAACTACCTGGGCGAAGGCCCGATTGTCGCATACAACGCTAATTTTGACATTTCCATCTTAAACAGCGAAGTCAGGATGGAAAATGAAAAAATGGAAAATGAAAAAGAAGAAGGACAACCTTTTGATGAAATAAACTATTCTCAAGTAATTGACCCCTTTATTATAGTCCAGAGAATCCACCCGTTCGTAGGGGCGGGTAAAAAGCTGACTAACCAGTACAGGATGTTCTTTGCCCGGGATTTGGAAGGGGCTCATGACGCCCTGGTAGATGTTAAGGCAACCGCTGATATGCTGAAATACTGCTGTTTATACCTTGATAAACACTATAACCCTGAAGAAGGCAAGGAAAAAAAGCCCCTGACAGTCAGGGATGTTTTAAGGTTCCAGTTTGGAGACGACAGTATCGAAGGACTGGATATTAAACTGCATCAAAATTACGGATATGATAAGACCAAAAGGTTTAGCAAATCTTATAGGATATGCCCTATCGGAGTCAAGAATTTTCCGGGTTCACACAAGTTTAATCCTTCACCTAATGCCGCAGGGCCTCAAAACAAAAAAATAAGAGCAATCCTGAGTAAAGAAATAGGAGAAGAAAATCTTGATATAATCGCCGGAACCTGTGCAAAAAGAAAAGATGGAAAACTAACTTATAGAAAAATAGAATATAAAAACGAAGATAATTTAAGATTATATTTATTTGGAACAGAAGAAAAAGGACTGGATGGAAAACCAGATAAAGGTGTACCTTTAAAGCCTTATAATGGAATGTCGCCGGAAGAGCTAAAAGAACGGGTAATACATGTTATAAAAACAACGGTAGACGCTCAATACATACCTATGTGGATGAAGGAAATCAGACCGGAAGAAGAGACAGCAGGAAATGACCTTCCGGACGTTGAAATAATTAAAGAAGTCATGAAAAGTAAAAAAGAATCAGAGACAAAAGCAAGTTGAGGTTAAGTAGTGAGCAAAAAAGACCGCTACGAAACATTTAAGCAAATGGAAAAAGTTTGCAAAAACTGCACAAAATGCAGACTTTCACAATCCAGGGAAAACGTGGTGTTCGGGGAAGGCAAACTGAACAGCAAAATAATGCTGATAGGCGAAGCTCCGGGCGCTCAGGAAGACAAAACAGGAAGGCCTTTTGTAGGAAGAGCAGGCAAACTCCTGGACAGGTTCCTGGAAGAAGCCGGGCTTTCAAGGGAAAAAGACATTTACATTACCAACATAGTCAAATGCCGTCCTCCGGAAAACCGTAATCCTAAACCTGACGAAGCAGAGACATGCCTGCAATACCTGGAAGCACAGGTAAAATATATCCAGCCCAAAATCATCCTTCCGGCAGGCTCTGTAGCCGTAAAATATGTCCTCAATACAAAGGAAGGCATAACCAAAATCCGGGGCCAATGGTTTAACCTCAAAGATAATGAGGTTAAAGTCATGCCTATTCTTCATCCTTCTTACCTGCTGAGACAGCATTCAGAAAACCCTGAAACGCCAAGATGGCATACAAAACAGGATTTTAAAACAATTAAAAAAACCCTTGCAGACCTATAAAAAAAAGAAGCTGCAATGTTAACCATACAGGCTCTAAAATTTATACTGAAACAGTAGCTTTGACAGCACCCTGTCCTGAAAGCAGGATTTTTTCCACTTTATCAGGAGTTTCAAATGTTATTTCAAATTCTTTTTCAAATTTAGTTTCAGAAGTTGATACACTATTTTCGGTTATGTTCATCACCTTACAGTTACTCAAAGTCTGACCTCCAATTTTTATAGGAATTAAAGCGAATTATGTATCCCTATATTTTATAATATATATCATTTAAAAAATTTTACAAGCCTAAATTGCCAATATTATTGAAAATTTAGGAAAAAATTTTAAAAAATTAACATATATTTATTATAAATTGCAAAATCACATTAGTTAATTTCAGAATTGTACCCTTGTTTAAAATTGATAAAAAAATGGTATTGGTAAAAGTTAAAGTGATTTTTATTTGTGGTAAGTAGTAGACAAAAAATTTTGTATGTTTTAATAACTCGAATTGCTAATTAACCCGAATCACGAATTAGCTTAAAAGCAATTATAACAAGGTTTTAAATAGAGTTAAAATTTAAATTTTCAATTAGAAGGGAGGGGGTTG
>JANQIY010000067.1 GCA_028281965.1 Candidatus Gastranaerophilales bacterium | reverse complement strand
ATTTTTTCTTTGGTCTCGCTTCCCTCCCTTCGGTCGGTCGCTCGACCGAAAAAATTTAATAAGGAATATTTTTGAAAATTTTACATAAGAATTTTTTGCTTCTTCCTTAGTTTCGCACTCCTCAGAATGACAATGTTTTCTACCTGGAACTTTTGAGACCGCCTCTACTACCAAATAAAAAAATGATCCTTTTAGAAAGGATCATGAGCTTATGAGACAAGAGCTATTAGAAGAAATAATGCTTCTATATACATAATATAGATATAAGATATACTTTCCATCCATCGTTAGGTGTAAATTTAGTGGCAAAAGCAGTAAAAAATTAAAAAACCATTAATTTATTGAGAAAATTTCTCAATAAGTTGTAGAATAAAATTAAACCAAAAGAGAATTTATAAAACTAACTTAGAGGAGAATCAAAGGAGAAAAGTTTATGAATAATAGTAATAAAAATAATGTAAATAATGAAGAAAGAATTTGCCAGCTTTATGGAATTTGCGGAAAAGCCCAACAAGCCCTGCAATCCAATGAAGTAACCGAATTTGGCTTGCATTGCCTGTCAAAGGACGAAGAAGATCAATAGAATTCTACCCAGGGAAAAAAGGCGTCAAAGTTGACGCCTTTTTTTATGCATGGTTTAGTTTTATGATATGAGGGGAATGGAAAAAATTTATGGATAATCTTAATTTAACTAAAAGCTGCGACGTTGACATTGAGAACGCAACACCGATGATCCGCCAGTACCTTGATATTAAACGGAATCATCAGGATATAGTCCTGTTCTATAGAATGGGCGATTTTTATGAAACTTTCTTTGAAGACGCCGTGGTGACCTCAAAAGACCTGGAATTAACGCTAACAGGCCGTGATGGAGGTAAACTCGGGAAAATCCCAATGGCAGGAGTCCCTCAGAAAGCGGTGGATAATTACATCTCACGGCTTCTTGAAAAGGGGCATAAGGTAGCTATTTGCGAGCAGATGGAAGACCCGTCACAGACAAAGGGTTTAGTGGAGAGAAAAGTTGTAAAAATCATCACAGCCGGCACTCTTACGGATGTAAACCTTCTTGATGCGAGAAAAAACAACTATCTGGCGGCAATAACCGAATTCAAAAAGACCAAAACTTACGGCCTGGCATATGTGGACATTTCAACCGGCGAATTTAAAGTAACAAAGCTGGATTTTCCCCATCTGGTATCGGAGGTTAACAGGATAGACCCTTCTGAAATCCTGTGTATCGGGGGAAAAAGAGAAATTAAGCCTTTTCAGGTAGTTCCTGAGGAATACCCGGATCTGCCGGAATCTATTGTGACAAATTATAATTGCACAATACGTCCATCAAGTGTGTTTTATAAAGAAACAGCAATTGAAATGGTGAAAAAAATATTCCGGGTAAACTCCCTGCAAGCGTTTGGGTTTCCGGATTATACGGAAGGACTTGTAGCCGCGGGAGTAATCCTTGATTATCTGTCGGAAACCCAGCAGGCTAACCTGCCTAAGTTTGACACTATTACCCCTTATGAAACCGGGTCGTTTGTTTCAATCGATGCAAGCGCAAGAAGAAACCTTGAGCTTGCGCAAACCGTGCGTGACAATAAGATTGAAGGAAGCCTTCTCTGGGCAATCAATAAAACAAAGACAAATATGGGTGCAAGGCTCCTTAGAAAATGGATACAACAACCTTTGCAGAATATAAGCGCAATAAAACAACGACAATCAGCGGTAGAAGAACTTGTTGAAAACCCAAAAACCAGGATAGAACTCGCTGCTTTGCTTGACAGGGTCTACGACATTGAAAGGCTGGCAACGAAAATCAGCAACAATTCCGCCAACGGACGGGACTTCATTGCCCTGAAAGACTCTTTGCAAGTAGTGCCTGCCTTTGGCAATGTCCTTTTAAACACGCGCTCGGAGCTTCTTAGCAGGTTTTCAGAGCCTGATTCAAGGCTCGGTGATTTTGCGGCGTTGATAGGGAAAACTATCGAGGAAGAGCCTGCTATCGGGCTTAAAGAAGGTAATTTAATCAAAAACGGCGTTAACGAGGAGCTGGACAACCTTAAAAGTCTTCTGGGATCCGGAAAAGAGTGGTTAGAGCAGTTTGAGTCAAAAGAAAGGGACAAAACCGGTGTCAGGTCCTTAAAAGTTGGTTACAGCAAGGTTTTTGGGTATTTTATAGAAGTTACCCACAGTAACACCCGCTATGTACCTTCTGAATATATAAGAAAACAGACCCTTACAAACGCTGAAAGATATATTACTCCTGAGCTTAAAGAACATGAAAACGAGATTTTAAGCGCAGGCTCTAAAAGTTCCGAGCTGGAATACCAGATTTTTTTCAATTTTAGGGAATATTCAAAAGAATTTGTGGAACTTATAAGAGAAAAAGCTAAAGCGCTTGCTGAGCTTGATGTTTTATTATCCTTTGCAGAGGTTTCGGTAGAATATAACTATGTAAAACCGGAAATTAACACTTCAAAGGAAGTCATAATAAAGAACGGCAGGCACCCTGTGATTGAGCAGATGCTTCCGCTGGGAACATACGTTCCTAATGACCTGCATATCGCCTCAGAACCTGCAAATAACACTTTCCCCCAACTGATGATTCTAACCGGGCCTAATATGGCAGGAAAATCCACCTATATGAGGCAAAACGCTCTTATTATAATTCTTGCCCAGATAGGCAGCTTTGTTCCGGCGGATTCAGCAAGTATAGGCCTGGTAGACAAGATTTTTACCCGCGTGGGAGCGGTAGATGACCTTACCACAGGCCAATCCACGTTCATGGTGGAAATGAACGAAACAGCATCCATCTTAAACTCCGCAACTGATAGGAGTTTTATCCTGCTCGATGAAATCGGCCGGGGCACAAGCACATACGACGGCGTGGCAATTGCCTGGAGCGTGGCTGAGCATATTAGCAGCAAAATTCACGCCAGGACAATCTTTGCCACTCATTATCACGAGTTAAACGTAATGTGCGGAAAATACCCTGAAATCAAAAATTTCAGAATGACAATTAAAGAAGATGAAGAAAATATCATCTTTTTAAGAAAAATTGTAGAAGGCGGCGCCAGCAAGAGTTACGGGATCCAGGTCGCTAAAATGGCAGGGCTTCCAAAGTCTGTAATCACAAGGTCGCAATATTTGATGAACAAAATGCAAAAAGACCTTACAGCACACATTTCAGTCAAGAAAAAGAGTATGTCAGAAGCGGAATCCGACATTCCGCAGCTGTCTTTATTCGTTGAATAATAAGGGATAAAAAATAAAAACTTACGTATTTTAAAATTTTTCAGTTTGAAACCGTTGCATAACTTAGAAAATTAGTTTTTTTGTTATGCATTAGTTTCCGTTTTGTTGCTTTTTGTTTCCATGCTGTAAATTAAAGTAAATAAATTGTCTTAAATTGTAGAAAATTATATAATTGGCCTTATGCCGGTAACGTACAAAATGGCAAATAACGGGAAATTATTTATGTTACAGGAAGCAACACAGGCAATAAACTCGGCATTCAGGGACAGTTTTATAAAAAAGCTGGCAATGTACCTCCATGACTGCGTTGGAGAGGAAATCAGATCGTCTTCTTTTAAGAATCTCAAGCAGGACAAAGGAAATAAATGGTTTTTTCTTGAAGATAAGAGTTTTCTGGGACTTAACCCGGATAAACCGCTAAAAATCAAGAATACCGGGGGTAAATTGGCGGAATTAATGGTGCAGGCAGACGCTTCCCCCAAGGATTACCAGCTGGTATACGGGTTTTTATTCCTGAAAGGCAAAAGCTCCGGTAACAGAAAGAACGAAGATTTCCTTACCCCGCTGTTATACGTGCCTTGTAAGCTGGAAAGAGACGGTCTTGATATAAACTGCTCTCTCCAGGACGACTGTTTATCCCTGAACACAAGCGCCCTGGTAAGCCTTATGGAATTCGACGAGGAAGACGAGACCGCAGAACACCTGCTGGACGGGCTGATTGACTATATTCCCGAAATTCCGCCGGATAAAGAGAAAATTAATATATTTCTCAGTACGCTAAAGGCAATTATCCCTGATATCGAGATATCACATATTCTTGAGGAATCAGAAAGACAAATTAGCTCACAGGAACTGCTTTCCAGTATGCTTGAAACTCTTACTATAGTTGATACATCAGCTATAGTGCTTACAAAAAGGCCAAATGTGCTTGCAGGATTACTGCATGAGCTTGCTGAAATTTCCGAAAAACCTGTCGGTGTTTTTCGGGAAACTGCCCTCTCTCCTGTTCATGAAGAGTTTTCAGGGGCTGTTAAAAACAAAAAGCCTGACAAAAAAAATGATTGCAGAAAAAAAACCGCTATCACACCTCTTGACTTAAGCAATAGCCAGGAAAAAGTTATTAATGCGATAGAAAACAACACCCTGGTAACGGTTTTCGGCCCGCCGGGAACAGGAAAATCCCAGACTATTGTTAATATTGCCTCCCATCTTATCGGTTCAGGCAAGACAGTGCTTGTGGCTTCCAAGATGGATAAAGCTGTAGATGTTGTGAGTGAGCGATTAAACAGCTTTGGAGCAAACTTTTTATGCCTGAGAGCAGGAAAACCGGACTATCAAAAACACCTGAGCAACCGCCTTCAGGACTTAATATCCAATAAAGTCGACCTGGAAGCCGGGATTGAAAGCGCTGTGCTTACAGAAATTGAGGATTTGGAAATTATTATCGGGAATCAAAAGGATTTTAAGAAAAAGTGCGGCAAAATTTTCCGACTGGAAAATGAATGGTACTCGATTTTTCAGGAGTACGAACGGATAAGAAGCAGCCAGTCGGGAAATAGGCTTATAAATAAAGCTCTTTCCGGACAGGATATTGCCTCATGCCGTAAGATGCTTGATAAAATAGAAATAGTTTGTCAAAAAGACGGCTTTGTTGATGCATTGCACCTCAAAGTTATTAATTTTATCCTTAACAGGAGGCTGAAAACCGGTATTGAAACCTTCACCTGTGAAATTATCGAACAGTTAAGACAGGAGATTGACACGGTTGAGCTGAAGGATAAATTAAAGAAAATTGAAGTCCAAATCACAAGAAACGGGAATCTATCCCAAATTTTTGAGAGCCTGAAAGATCTTCGAAAAAAATATAAGCATACAGTCAAAGAGGTATTGAAAAACAAGCGCAGGGAATCTCTTAAAGCGCTTGTGAGAGACCAATATAAAAGACAGAGGCTGATAATTCATTCAAAAGCGCTGGTAGAAAGGAAAAAACATATCCAAAACCGTATCCTGCTTGGAGAAGACTTTACTCCGCTGTTGGAGACCTTTCCCTGCTGGGCCGTAACAACCCAGGTGGCATCGGAATCCCTGCCCCTTGAGCCGGGGTTATTTGACGTTGCGATTATCGATGAATCCTCTCAATGCGATATAGCAGGATGTTTGCCGATTCTTTTCCGGGCAAAGCGGGCTATCATCGTAGGAGATGATAAACAGCTTCCGCATTTGTCTTTTCTGGAAAAGGCAAAGGAGCAATCATTCCTGAATAAGTACAATATACCTGATAAATACCAGCTTATGTGGAGGTATCGGACAAATTCGATGTTTGACGTGGCAAACTACTATGCCTCTGCAAGCGTCCTTTTGGATGAGCATTTCAGGTGTTTTCCGGAAATTATAAACTTCAGCAATCAGGAGTTTTACGGAAATCGAATGAAAATTATGAAAAAATCCCTACCATCAGAGGATGATGGATGTGCTGTAGAGTTAAATATCATTGAGGACGCTAAAGTTGACCTGGATAGTACCAGGAATATGGCTGAGTGTGAGCAAATTATGGAAAAAATCCGGGAAATTATAGATAATGACCGGAATATTGATAATCCTGTTACTATTGGAGTAATCTCACCGTTTCGAGGCCAGGTGGAGCTTGTTAAAAAGGCAATTTACCAGGTGTTTAGCTCGGATATTATAAAAAAACACGTTATTGAAGCGGGGACAGCGCATACTTTCCAGGGAGACGAACGTGACGTTATGCTGCTTTCCTTTACTCTTGCGCCTAACAGTCATCATCAGAGCGTGTTTTTCGCTCAGAAACCCAATTTGTTCAACGTGGCAGTGACCAGGGCCAAAAATAAGCTTGCCTGCTATATTTCAAGGCCTCCGGAAACGCTGCCGCAGGGGCTTTTAAGGGATTACCTGGAGTATGTCCGGATGGCAAGCCGGGATTTCAAAAACCAGTTTGATAAAAAAATTGAAAATCCTGTACATTATGAGTTAAAAGAACTTCTTGAAAATGAAGGGCTAAAGGTTCTATACGACGTTGAAATCGGTGGTTATCCGGTAAGTTTCCTGGTTTCTGACGGAAAAAACAGCCTTATACTGGAACCTGCCGGGTTTGATGAAGATGAACGGACAGATTATTCAACCATGCTGGAAAAGCATCAGACCCTTGAGAGGTGCGGCTGGAAGCTGGCGTATATTACCTCCAGGGAGTGGAGTTATAGCAAGCCCGCCTGTATAAGTAAAATAAAACAACTTTTTTATGCCGGCAGGGGCTTATAACTTCAAAATTAAGCTATGTGATGGTATTAAATTGTTTATATAAGATCCTATCCAGGAAATAAAAAATAAACGAACAATGTCATTTACGAGGAAGCCTGCCCCGTGCTTGACACGGGGTGGTAATCTTTCTAAATGGGTTGAAATAATGTTAACCGGACAGGTTGCGAGGCGGCGCTTCGCGCCGCCTCGCGAATGACAAGTGTTTGCTCTTACCTGGTTTTGTCAATAAATTATTTTCCGGATAGGTTCTAAGCAGATAAGAATTTTTTATTTGTTCCTTATTCTTCGATATTTTTCATATATTCTATTTCAATTCCCTGGTCTCTAAGCGCTTTTAGGAAATTTCTTGAGGCTTGTCTTTGAATATCTTGCGGTACAACTCTTAAAAGCTCTACAGCCCTTGATAAAACAGGGTCCTTGTCATACCATCTGTTGCCGTTGACGGGTTTTACCTTTTCATAAAAAGATTCGATCGCTTCTTTTCCGACATGGTCTTCTATTTTATTAAGGAAAATTTCCGCCTGACCTCTTAAATCATCCTGAAAATTACGAAGTAATTCCATAACTTCCATTAAAAGAGGGTCATGATCATACCAGCGTTTATATTTTTGTGTCATTGTTAAAGACCTTTTTGTAGAAACAAGAATTAAACTCAGATGTTTACTTTTAGTTTAATGCAAAAATTAAAATAATGGCTCATCTATATTATTAATTTTAACATCAAGATTAGTTTCATCTAATTCAATTCTCTTAATATTTGCTCCGAGATTAGAAAATTTTTCTACAATTTTTTCATAACCCCTGTCAACATGATAAATATCTTTTACTTCCGAGACCCCGTCAGCGCAAAGCCCTGCAATAATGAGCGCAGCGCCTGCCCTCAGGTCTGTGGCAATAACCTGTGCGCCGGTTAGTTGCCTGACACCTTTAATAATTGCCTTATTTGATTCCTGCTGTACATCAGCCCCCATGCGCCTGAGCTCACCCAGCTGCCTGAACCTGTTTTCATAAATATTTTCAGTTACAATACTCACACCTTCTGCCTGTACAAGAGCAGAGATAAACGGGGACTGTAAATCAGTAGGAAATCCCGGATATGGCTGGGTAACAATATTTACACCGTTTAATTTTCCGCAGAATGATACTTCTATGCTAAATGGATCAAGTACCGTAATTTTCCCGCCCATTTCTATTACTTTGCTTGTAACCGCGCTTAAATGGTTGGGGAAAATATTCCTTATAACAGCTTTTCCCCTTGTGGCAATTATTGCGGCGATATAAGTACCTGCTTCTACCCTGTCAGGTATCGTAGTATAGGATAGAGGATTCAAATCCCTCTGTCTTACACCGTTAATTATGATTTCAGAAGTTCCTGCGCCTGATATATCACAACCCATAGCGTTAAGGAAGTTTGCCAGGTCGATAATTTCCGGTTCCTGGGCTGCATTGCTGAGGATTGTTGATCCCTCGGCAAGGACAGACGCCAGCATTATATTCTCTGTTGCACCTACGCTTGGCCTGTCAAGATAAATTTTTGAACCGGTAAGCTTTTTGGCTTTTGCGATAACATACCCGCCTTCAATTTTTACCTGGGCGCCTAACGCCTCCAGGCCTTTGATGTGGAAGTCAATCCTTCTTTCCCCGATGGAACACCCGCCGGGAAGAGCGACTTTTGCTTCATGAAACCTGCCAAGCAGTGCTCCCAGCACAATAAAAGAAGCCCTCATGGTGCTTACAAAATCATAATGGGCTTCAACATTGTCTATTTCAGCTGCGTTAATCGTTACTTTTTGCTCTTCTTCGTTATAATCAACCTCTGCACCAAGTGTCCTGAGAAGGTTTGTCATCGTATAAACATCTGTAAGTTCGGGCACGTTGTACAATTCACAGGTGTCTCCCAGGATAATCGAGGCAGCCATAAGTTTAAGCGCTGCATTTTTGGCTCCGCTTACTGTAACTTCGCCTTTTAATTTTCTCCCACCCTCTATAATTATCTTCTGGTGCAAAAAATTATCCTCCTAAATCACTAAAAATAATTTTTTTATAAGCTGCTTTTTCAAAACTAATTCCTAACTGTCTTTAAAATCTCTATTTTAATTTAATAACATTTATAAAATAAAGTAAACATTGTTACTATTATAAACACTAAATGTACTATTTATTAAGATAAACTTATTAATTTAAGTAATTTTTCCAATGTGACTAAAATTTCCAACTGTCAATAAATGTCTGATATATAAACCTGTTTAATACTGTGTGGGTATAAGTTTTTAATATTATTTTTTTTATATTTAAAAATGTTAACATTTGATAAAGACATGAACAATATAGTTTAGTTTACTGTTTTTTCAAGAAAAATTAATAAAAATCATCCGAAAAACTTACCCCCAATTTTTTTTTTGTCCCCCAACCGGGGAATAGTTAAGTTTTATTTTTTACAAACCGTAAACTTGCAAAAGACTGTAATTCCTTGCTGGAAGAGGATTTCAAGAGGATATTGAACAAAGTTATAAAAAATTAACGTTAATTTTATTTTTAAGAGCAATACATAAACATTTAAATTTTATTCGTCTATTTTTAAAAAACAATTGTAAATTTATAGATTAAAACTGCAAACAAAAAAAATTTTTTGAATTAGTATATTTAAACATTCGTTTGTTACCAAATTGTATGTTGTGTAAAAAAAATATCGCATACAATTTTGTAATCAGGGATAATTAGTCTGTGAAATATTTTTGCGGAAATATCAAACCCTGTGGCAAATAAAAATATTTACAATTTTGCCTTTGAAAAAAAATTAGTTTATTTATTTGATCAGGAGCTGAAAAACATTTTGGGAACCATAAAAACAATAAGTAAGGATTGCAGGAAAAATTCTTCGGCGCCGCAAAGGCGGGAGCTAAGTATTTTTAAGGTAAGGCCGGGCAATTTTGTAATATCAACTGACAGGAGCTGTGCGTCAACTGATTTTTATTTTTTTGGTTTTTTATAATCATCCAAAAAAAGGAGGAGAAGAGGGGGTAAATACCTTTAAATTAAAAAAGAAGGAAGAAATTTTTTAAGTTTGACAAAAAAGTACAGGTAGCTGAAAAATACACTTGCTCTTATTTAGAGGAGTGCAGTAATATGTGGAGGGATTAAAGAGTGCTGGAACACGGCTATATCCAAATTTATACGGGAGACGGAAAAGGAAAGACAACAGCTTCATTGGGGCTGGCGCTCCGGGCAATAGGACATGGCTGGAAAGTTCTTATACTACAGTTTACCAAGGGAGACCAGGCGAATTACTACGGCGAAATTATCTCTTCATCAAAATTGATGCCTAACCTGGAAGTTACACAGTATGGGCTTGATAGAGTGGTGTATTCACATAATGTAAATATGGAAGACTATAAAGAAGCAAAAAAAGGCTGGGAACACGCCAAACAGGCCATTAAAAGCAATAAGTACCAGATGATTATCCTTGATGAAATCAATATATGCGCGGATCTTGGAATGGTAAAGATTTCAGAAATTAAGGAAGCTTTAATGAACAAGCCCAAAAACCTGGAAATAGTGCTCACAGGAAGACGCGCCCATCCTGAACTTATCTCAATGGCGCACCTGGTAACGGAAATGAACCCGAAAAAACACTACTTTGACCAGGGTGTTATGGCAAGACAGGGTATTGAATATTAATAAAATATAAAATATAATATTTATATAAAAGGATAAATGTAATATTTTATATTTTATTAATATTATTTTAAAAACTCTCTGTTAAATAAATAGGGAAAAGTGTTAAGGAATTAAGATATAATAAAAATTCTTCCTGCATAAAGGAGAGTGTCTGTGAAGCCCAAGTTTTTATCAGGGCAATCCCTTGTTCAATATTTAATTGTTGCATTGCTGGTTCTTGGCGGAATTTACATGCTGGTCCCTATTTTTCAGGAAGCAAACAAGCGCCTGGTCTCTTCAAGCGCGCCGGTAGCAAATACAAGGTTAAACAAGGAAGGGGTATTAAATACTTCAATACCAACAACTTCGGGGGTTTCAAGTGATTCCAGCCCAATACCTGATGCCCCGCCGTCAACGCCCGGAACTCCCCCACCCGTTACGGGAGTAGGCGAATGCGGGCCAAACGGCTGCGGAACTATAGATTTATCTAATGAAGAAAATAATTATTGCGGGACAATTCCCGGCCCTGCGGGTGTTTTGGACGACGGCTGCTGGATTTGCGACCATACAACTCTTGTTTGGTATTGGAGTTCAGATACAACGGGCGCCTGCAAGACTTTCTGGAATCCGGGACTTACAGGCGGCGGGTGTTATGATAAATGCGAGCCATATACACCGCCTTATGCCGGTATAACCAGCGGAGAATGCTGGACATGCGCTGATACTAATCCTACTCAAGGGTTCTGGCAAAAAAGGAAAAACAGTAAAGATTCAAACGCCTGTACTAAGTTCTGGACTAATGACAGCTGTGTTGGCAGTGATACTTCTTATAGAGTCTCATGCACTTCAGCCTGTACGGGTGTTCCGCCTGAATACGGATTTTATTACGAACCGGTTACGGGAAACATGGCTTGCTGGTTATGCAATGGCGGAAAGTGGATAAACAGTATACAAACTACTTACTGCTATGATTTATGGGTAAATTTATCCTGCCCGTCATATAGCTTTCATGAAGATGATTTCCCATTTTGCGGCTGTGCTTCAGAACCGCCTGCAAGAGGCACTGACCCCCTGGATAGCGGAAAATGCTGGATATGCAACAATGGTAGCTGGATTGAAGAGACTGACCCGGTAAAATGCACTGATTTTTGGGTAACTGATAATTGCCCGGAAAGTTCAATTCCGGAGCTGGCCTGTGCCGACCCTCTTCCAGGGACTCCGCCGGCAGGCAACTGTTATTTATGCACAAATCCCGAAAAAAACTATAGACAAAACCCTTATGATGCTTCAAACCCGCTATATGCGAATTATGGCGAACCCTGCAATAAGTTCTGGACAGAGCTTGAGTATCCGGGTTACCTTGATATCCCGGGTTATCCTGATGATGTAGATGCTGTTTGCGGTAATACGCTGACAGGTCTTTCCTTTCCTGAACCCGGAATTGTTTATGACCCGGCAAAAGGTCAATGGGGATGCTGGCTGTGTGGCTCATCAAGTTCTCCTTATACATGGATATACTGGCTGGGCGGAAGGTTTGACCGCTGGACAGAAGACCAATACCAGGCATGTCAGGCATTCTGGATAGAAGGGACTTACCCTGCTTCAATTCCCTCCGACCCCAGCGAATATGAAAGGTTATATGAATACGGCGGCGCAGGTTATGAAACAGGGCGCGATGCAGTCGTTATAAGCAATGATTTATTTATAGTAGGAGATGAAAGCAGCGACTCTTCCGGTGGAAATACTGATATAACCGTAATTAAGATGGATAGAAACAATAGTAAAATTGACTGGAAATACCAGTATGGCGGCTCAAAAGAAGAAAAAGGCCAGGCCATTGCCACTGATGGGACTAACCTTTACGTGACAGGCTATGAAGTTAGCGATGACACTAAAGGCGGGGGCTATGACGCGGTGGTTATGAAACTTAACACAAGCGGAAGCGTATTATGGAAAAAACAGTATGGCGGCGCGGGAAATGAAAAAGGACTTGATATAGCATACGGAGACAGTTCCATATACGTAACGGGCTCAGAAACCAGTGACAGCTACGGCGGAAGTGAAGATATCTTTGTAATGAACCTTGACAATAGCGGAAATGTAATATGGAAGTACCAGTACGGAGGAGCCGAAAGTGACGTGGGACAGGCAATTGCTTTTGCCGACAATTCCGTATACGTTGCGGGTTACGAGATGAGCGACAATGACGGCGGGCAGTCAGACGTTTTTGTAATGAAACTAGATACCAGTGGAAATATAATATGGAAAAAGCAATATGGAGGCGGAGGAACAGACCGGGCATATTCAATGGCGGTATCAGAAAGCTATATTTACCTGGCAGGGTATGAAACCAGTGATTCTACCGGCGGATATGAAGATATCTTTGTAATGAAGCTTGACAATGGCGGAAATGTAATGTGGAAAAAGCAATATGGCGGCACAGGCAGGGATAAAGCCTATGCTTTAGCTGTTGATGATACTTCCATATATGTAACCGGGGAAGAAAACAGCGATCCTCATGCAGGCGCAAATTCTACATATCCGGGAGAAAAAGATTTGTTTATTATGAGGCTTGATAAGTCAAATGGAGCTGTTAACTGGAAACAACAGCATGGAGGCGCCTATAATGAAGTAGGCAGAGGCATAGCTGTATCAGGAGGATATGTTTATGCGGTGGGAGAAGAAAGCTCTGACCCTGACGGAGGAACAAATGACCTTATAGTATTAAGCTTACATAAACACCAGGTGACAATGACTGATGATAGAAACCCTGACGACTGGACAATAAACGGAGTACCGCTTACCTGGGCATTAAACGGTTCTGTAATTGATGAATGGTCTGCAGTCTCAACACTAATTACCGGCTGGACAACCTCCGGAGACAATGTTAACTGGCCTGCGGCTTCTATAGGCGGTAGTTGGACACTTGAAGGGACTACTCTTGATATTGAAACCGGGCCTGCTCATGAAGAAGAGCTGGAATGGACTCCCCTGGTGTCCGCTTCAACCCCGGATCCTCCTTCTCCCCCTGTGCCGGCTACTGAATGGATGAATCAGTACGGAGGAGCTTATGATGATGAAGGCATGTCAATAGCTGTTCCAGATAATGGTTATATATATGTTACCGGATTTGAAAAAAGTTCTCTTTCTCCAGCAGATATAAATTCTGAGATATTTATCCTGAAAATGAAAGAAAGCAATGGGCAAATTGTCTGGAAAAAAAGGTATGGAGAAAACAATCATGATGATATAGCAAAATCAATAGTTGTACCCGGAGATGGTTTTATATACGTAACGGGCTGGAAAAATTCAGATAGTACTTCACCGGATAATATGGACATATTTGTCATGAGAGTCACTGAAGCAAATGGAGTTATTAATTGGATAGGAGAGTATGGCGGAGATAAAAATGACTATGGCTTATCTTTGCTTGTTGACGGAAGTGACCTATATGTAGCCGGTATTGAAAATGAAAGTTTTTCAGGAGCATTAGGAGGAAGGACTGATATATTATTGATGAAACTTAATAAAAATAATGGAAGTGTTCATTGGGCAAGGGAATACGGTGGAAATCACCATGAATATGAAATAAGTGAACACCTTATAAGAAGTCATGACAGGTCTCTTGCGGTATCAGGACCCCATCTATACTATGCAGGTATCAAATCAAGTTATTATGGCGGTAATAGAGATATGTTGATTATGAAGGTTAACACTTCTGATGGTGATCTTGTTTTGGCAAGGTCATTCGGAGGGACTGATGAAGATAAATTTTATTCTATCGCTGTTTCAGGAAGTAATATTTATGTATGCGGCGAGGAAGAAAGCTTTAATCCTACTGATGATGATGACGATGTGTTCGTAATGAAACTTGATTCCAGCCTAAATCCGGTTTGGAAAAAACAATATGGCGATGATGAGGAAGATATTGCGCTGGGAATCTTAGAAAATAGCGGTTATCTTTATTTAACCGGGCTTGAAAGCAGTGATTCAGGCGGTGGAGGTAAAGATATATTTGTAATGAAACTGGGTGAGTCTGATGGTAGCGTCGAATGGAAGAAACAATATGGCGGTAATTATGAAGAAACAGGTAATTCAATAGCTATAAATAACAATTATCTTTACATTACCGGGCGTGAAAGCAGTGATGCAGACGGTGGAGGTAAAGATGTAGTCGTAATGAAAATTGATGCGGGTTCCCAGACGTCAAACTTATCCTGGTCTACTTCTCATAGTGTTCCATTGCTGTCAGCACAAACTATAGGCTCTTGGGCTAACTATAGAATTGACACGTCCGGAGAGTGGCATAAAAATATTCCTGCTGATCCAACCTCTCTTTTTTCCAATAGTGGAGTGGGAGTTAATAATTGGAGCTTAGAAGGCGCTATTATTAATGATGAAGAAATTGATGAATGGACTGAATATTAAGTAAGGGCAGATAAGAATTTTTGCAGTCTGCTTTATACTGAAAAAAATTTTTTTCAGCCAATCTTAAGCAATAAAAAAGCTATGACTCCGTTTACAGGAATGCATAGCTAGATAGGGATATGTATCGTCGTCTTCTAAGGAGTACATTTTTATATTAACAACCCAATTTATTTAACACATCATCTAATGTTATGAGAAAATTTAAATTTTTTGTTTAAGGTATTTGTAATTTAAACATAATACTGATAAATTGAAATAATCCATCAATTTGTCGGGAGAAAACGAGTATGCGCCCAAAACTTAAAATTTTAATAACTGCCTCGGAAGCAGTCCCCTTTGCTAAAACAGGCGGATTAGCCGACGTTGCAGGAGTTCTGCCCGGGTATCTCAAGCGGCTTGGTCATGACGTAAGACTTATAATGCCAAGATACTGGGCTGTGGATAAGGACAAATACGGTTTAAAGGATGTTCCCGAGGCTCTGGGAGTCCCAATGGGAGTACTTGGCGAGTTATGGTGCGGGGTTAAAGAATCTACAATTCCGGGGACTGACGTGCCGGTCTATTTTATAGAACATGAGCAGTACTTTGGCCGGGCTAATCTTTATAATGATGATAGCGGCCAGGGGTTTATGGATAACGATAACAGGTTTGCCTTTTTTTCAAAGGCCTGTCTTCAGCTGTGCAAGATGCTGGGGTTTTATCCTGATATAATCCACGCAAATGACTGGCAAACTGCTGCTATACCGGTGTTTTTAAATACCGTTTACAGACATGAGACTCTAGGGAATTCCGCCAGTATACTTACAATCCATAATATACAGCACCAGGGCAGTTTTTACGAAGGATTAATGGATGTTCTGGGCATTGGCTGGAAGCATTACAACTTTCTTGAACTCGAATACAATGACCAGGTAAACCTTTTAAAAGGCGGGATACTCCATTCAACCATGCTGACTACGGTTAGCGATGGTTACGCAAGAGAAATCCAGACCCCTGAGTATGGATGGGGACTGGACGGGATTGTGAGAGAGAGAGCAGGGTCACTTTACGGGATTCTCAACGGCTGCGATTATTCTGAATGGAACCCTGAAATTGATAAATATATTGCTAAAAACTACTCTGAAAATGACCTTTCGGGCAAACTTGAATGCAAACGTGATTTACAAAAGACATTCGGACTTCCTATCAGGGATGATATTCCTGTGTTTGGCATAGTTTCCAGGCTGGTAAGGCAAAAGGGCGTAGACATTCTTGCAGAAGCCCTGTATAAGCTTTTTGGGCTTGACGCCCAGTATGTTCTTCTTGGAACGGGAGAGGTCTGGTCTCATTTCTATTTTGGCGGAGCCCCGCGGATGTTCCCGGATAGAATTGGGGTGCATATAGGATATAGCAACGAACTTGCCCATAAAATCGAGGCAGGCTCCGATTTTTTCCTGATGCCTTCACGCTTTGAGCCTTGCGGGCTTAACCAGATGTATAGCTTAAGGTATGGCACGCTTCCTGTAGTAAGGGCTACAGGGGGGCTTAACGATACAGTGGAAAATTTTAACGAGCAGACCCGGGAAGGTACAGGGTTTAAGTTCCACGACCTGACGGCGGACGCGCTTTTTAATACTATAGGATGGGCAGTTTATACGTATTACAACAACAGGGAAGCCGTAAAAAAATTGATAACGCGTGCTATGCAGCAAAGGTTTACCTGGGAAGATTCCGCTAAAAAATATGAAGATGTTTATTATCAGGCTGTCCGGATTAGAAGAAATATTTATATCTAACTCGAGTTGCTAATTGCATGTATGCAACATTTGCCAAAACCCACCCATGAATGAGGCTATGCTCCCGCTGCTGCAGCATGAATGAGCTACTGCGTT
>JANQIY010000389.1 GCA_028281965.1 Candidatus Gastranaerophilales bacterium | reverse complement strand
TAAACAAAAACTTTTTAAGAATACTAATAAATAACTCCTAGGGCGGCTGTGCGCGGCAGCGGGAGCTAACGCAGTAGCTCATTCATGGGCGGGTTTTGGCAAATGTTGCATACATGCAATTCGCGACTCAAGTTATTTAGCAATTTGAGTAAATTATCCTCAATAAAAAAATTATTACTTGACAATTACCGGGTTGGGTATTTATATCCTGCGTTTAAAAGATGTCTTATGGTAAATTGGGCTATTTGCCTATTTTTTATTTTTTTTTAATTACAAATGTGTTATCATTATTCGCATATTCATATTATAGATATTTGAATACCAAAGTGTTTAATCAGGTTAAAAAAAATAGCCGGGTAGGATGCAGAAGGGGAGTAAGCTTTGTGAATAAGACACAGGAAAAAAAGTTACAGGTAAGAAAAAATTTATCTGACAACCAGTACGAAAATATGGGCGATTTCAAATTTACAACAAGAGACAGAAACTTACAAAACCTTGAAAAACCTGCGTTTTCCGGAGAAGAATCCTCTCAGCCATCTTTTGGTAATCCCCTGCAGACAAACCCGGCAGCTTCAACCCCAAAAAAAGTAAATCAAGGCGCCCGAACAGATGAAAATAAAGGGAAAACCCGGCTAAAAGTCCGTGAAAACCCGGTAAATAATGTGACATCAAGGGAAGAATCCGAAGCTGACCAGATTGTAAATGCCGTAATCCTGGCCAAAAAGTCGATAGTGGAAGAAGTTTCCGCTAATATTGAGAAAAAATTCGAAAAGCTTGATGATGCAATATTTGAGCTTATAAGCTGCAAAACAGAAAATGAAAGGCTAAAAGCCAAGATTGATAACCTTATAAAGGAGACCTACAGGCTTAAAAAGGAAAACCGCAGCTTCAGGCAGGTTATGCCGGGTTTTTATATAAAAACGAAGACCGAAGAAATTAATCTGTAAAAATACAGCAGTACCCCCCTAATAACGAGGCACTCTATGAAAAGAAGAGATATAGGGATTTTAATAGCAATAATTTTCCTGGTTTTATTCACTTTTATCCAGAGTGCGCAGGCATCTAAGGGGAATTTTATCATTAAATACATCGTCCCTGACAAAGCCGGTAAGCTCCTTTTTCTTGGCGGCAATAAGGAAGATGAAAAAATCAGTATTAAATACAGCGTAACAAGACTGACTGACCCTTACCGGATGGTTGTAAATATTGAAAATGCGGTGCTTGAAGAAGGCCGCAAGTATGTAGATATTGATAATAAAGCTATCAAGGAAGAAATCAAGATTGCCCAGTTTTCTTTGGACCCTGACGTGGTAAGAGTTGTTTTTACCGCAGATTCACCTGAAATACTGGATAAAATTAAGATCAGAGTCTACAAAAACAACGTATCTTTTGAATTTGATAAAATTGAGCTGGCAAAAATCCCCGTATCATCAATTTATAAAGACAGAAATATTGTAGATACGGAAGAAAAAGACAAAGATAAAGATAAAATAACAGCGGACAATAGCCCTCCCCCCGAACCCGTTGAGCCCGCCCCTAATGAAAAAGCCGCTGAAAAAGCCGGTTCTATCCCGGTTGATGATACGGAAACCGTTGTTAAAATAGAGAAAAATAATATAAATAACAAAAAAGCAGATGCTCCCGCTGGTGAATTAAGCGAAAAAGAGTCCATACTGGACGAAATCAGGAAAAAAGTGAAGCATAACATTGTAATAAATAATGTTACGCAGTTTGAGAACCGTGTTTTAATTTCAGGGGCCGGAATTATTTCACTAGCTGAACCTTTTGCGCTTGAATCCCCCACAAGGAAAATTTTTGATATACCCGAAGCTGTGCTTAATTCGGCGGAACTTATAAAAGAATTCCGCCTTAGCAACAATGATAATATAAGAATAGCCCAGTTTGACCCTAAAACGGTGCGAATAGTCGTGGAAACCGGGAATCCCGATGATTATACAAACGCATTCTCGCCGGATTTACAGTCAATTATAATTTCCCCAAAAAACGAGCTTTCTTTTGTGGAATTCCCGGATAGTGACTCGGAAGGGGCAATAAAAGACATAAAAGTTGTTAAACAGGATGAGAATATCACAAAGCTGGTATTAGCTTCTGAAAAACCTATCATACATAGCATAGACAGGCTTTATTCTCCCGATAGATTGAATTTAAGCCTGTTTAACATAAAACAGCCCGATAAAAAAATATTGGAAGGACTGGAAAAAACCGGTCAGTTTCATGGTTTTGAAATAGAGAATATAGAAAAATTTCCTGATGGTTCAAAATGGAATTTATCCCTGAACCGCTCAACGGTAATCAAGTCAAAACTAAGTCTTGACGGTAGAGTTTTGGAAATTACACTGCAAGATAGCGTTGCTGCTTTATTAGACAAGGGTAAAAAGGTCAAAAACAAGATAATAATTGACCCCGGCCACGGCGGATATGATCCCGGGGCTCAAAATAACGGTATTTTTGAAAAAGATATTGCCCTTGACGTCTCAAAAAGAGTGAAAAAATACCTTGAAGAAGCCGGTTTTTATGTAATTTTAACAAGAGAGCAGGATAAAACGGTTTCCCTGAAAGATAGGGTTGACCTTACAAATAAAGAAAATCCCGATTTATTCCTGAGCATTCACGTAAATGCTTCCAGAAACCCGACTATAAGAGGAGTAGAAACACACTGGTATACCATGAAAAGCAGGCCTCTTGCGATGCAGGTGCAGGAACAGATGACCAACAGGGTGGTTATTCCTGATAGAGGGCTTAAAAATTCACGTTTTTACGTCCTGCGCAATACTAAAGTCCCGGCGGTACTCGCGGAAATCGGTTATATGTCGAACGAAATCGAGTTTTACCAGCTCCAGACCGAAGAAAGGAAAGAAGCTTCCGCAAGGGCTATTGCAGAAGGGATTATAAACTACATTAAAGCAAAAAGCTCCGGTTCGGATACATCGGGCAGGCAAAAACTTTAGAAGCAGTTTGGTCAAATACAAAGCCGGATTTTTAGGGTTCCTTTGTCTTAATGCGTCTGTAAACCTCGGAATTAACTTCCCCGCCGATTAAAATTACCAGGGATGTATAGTATAACCATAAAAGCAGTATTATCACAGCTCCAAAAGCGCCATAGACCTTGTTAAACTGGGCAAAATTTTCTACATAAAGTCCAAAAAGCCTTGACATCGCTAACCATGCCAGAGTAAAAAACAGTGTCCCCGGTAATGTGCTTAGCAAATGGTTTTTAAAACTTGCTGAAATATTGGGAATGAAATAATAAATTATAAACCCGATAATAAAAAGCATCAAAAACGTTACAGGCCAACGGGCATAGTTAATAGCGGCAATGAGGGGTTCATGTAAGTCCAGGTGACGGTCCAGGAATAAAAGAATAACTTTTCCCATAATGATAAGGTTTGTTATGACAATAACAGCCAGCACAAAAAGTATGATAACCCACAGGGTCAGCGCCCGGATTCGCCATACTGACCTTGTTTCCGGCACCCCGTAGGCTTTATTCAGGAGTTTCATAAGCACGTTTATGGCATTTGAGGCAAAAACTATGCCGATGAAAAAACACACTGTCAAAAATCCCTTGGAGGGCGAGTTAAGCGCTTCTCTCAGTACTTTTTCTATTACCACTAAAGCTTCGGACGGCGCAACTGTTTCTACAGACAGCATAATCTGGTTAATTGTCTGCTCGTTTCCTATCATACCGAAAATTGCGGTTAGTGCAATCAAAAACGGGAAAAGTGTTAATATAAGATTAAAAGCCATACTGGCTGCCATTACCAGACAGTCATCCTTAATCGTTGAGCTGACCACCTCTTGTAAGCTGTTTTTAAAATTCATTTAAAACTACCTTAATTTATCAGGGATATTCATTATAATTAAAATATCATACTTGAAAAATGCCCATAGTTTAAATAAAAATCCTTAATGGTAAGTGTTTGTTATGAAAAAGTTGATTTTATGTTTTATTTTGTTGATTTTTAGCCTGGTTTGGAGCCCAAATCCCTCGCAGGGATTTGGGAAAATGGACTATGAACGTATATATAAAGATATGCCGGTCCTTGATTTTATGTATGAAACCAGGGTTGACCCCGAGGAGTCCAGGGATTATGAGGAATATGCCATTTCCCCTTATGTCCTTGTAAGATTGCCGGTTACGCTCAGGAATAAAAAAATACTGCTGCCGCGTGGGTATTACCTTGTAAAACCTGAGAAAAAAGACGGTTTTCAGTTTGTAATCTTCAAGCAAAATGGGATAGTAAAAGGCGCAGTACCTGTTTATAAAGCATATATTACAAACCCGCTGGAAGTTTTTCCGCAGCCGCCTCAAAAACCCAAGACTAAATGGTATTTTAAGCCTTTTGTTATGGTTGGCAAGGTGATAATCTGGCCGATTAAAAAACTTTTTGAGCGCAAACAACCTAAAATTCCTCCGAGGGCAAAAACGGAATTTGAATATATTCAGCAGGAAAATTTTTATATTATGGGACTATACGTAGAAAACCGTCTTTATAAAATGCTTTTCAAGCTGGGGAATTAGCGTCCTCAGATGACTCATTCTCAGCCGGGCTTTCTTTTTCCGTTGGTTTATCAAGCTCAAGTATCCTGGCAAGAGCCCTGGTATCGCCTTTCAGCTTGAAATACTCGGCAAATTTCGGAGTGGTCTTTAAAATGAACGACCTGCCGTTTTTATCTTTTTTTCTGGAGATAAGCCCCTTTTCAAGAAGCTCACCCACATGGTCGTAAGCTATAGCTCCTCTTAATTCTTTAAGTTTTGCCTGGCGGATGGGTTCTTTCAGCGCAATTACCGTAAGTGTCCTTAATACCGACGGTTTTAGCTCAACCGGAACGAGTTTTTCAACAATATCCTTATAATCCTCCCTTACCTGGATTATATACCCGTTCTCATCGTCAATTTCCAGCGCGCTTTCCCGGGAAGAGTAGTCCATAATCAGCTCAAGAAGTTCTGTTTCGACTTGTGCGGGGTCTTCTGACAGAATTCCTGCTATTTCTTCAACTGTCGCGGCTTTGCCTATAACGAACAATACCGCTTCTATCCTGCTTCTTAAGGGCATTATTTCTTTTCAAGTCTTTCTAAAAATTCTTTACCCTGCTTTTTCATTGCCCTAACGTGGTGATAAATCATAATAGTAAAGATTATAAGCGCAACTAAACCTATAACTTCCTGTATTTGTACTTCCACTTATTATTCCTCCTCTAATTTTTTCACTAAGTATTTTAATTCAGCTACTTTGTTTAAATACGCATAAAAAAAGATAGCAGCTAAAACCAGGCCAGTTATAATAAAAATTGATTTAATTACGCTAAAGCCGGTAAATATCAAGCCTAAAGACCCGGCAAACGACAAAATAAAAGCATTCCAATGGTTATTTTTAATGCTTATCTGGCAATCTATTTCCTTTTCTATTGCTTTTTTCTTTTTATTCATTACTAGCTCTTTTCTTAATAATAAGATTAATCGGGAATATGTTCAAGAAGTTCTCCAACAGGAATTTCCAGGGCATTACAGATTTTATTTATAGTATCAAGAGAAATGTTTTTATTTTTTTCATAATAAAGGTTTATTATTGTAGGCTGACTCAAGCCAGTCATCCTATGCAGTTCAGCTATTCTGATTCTTTTTCTACCCATTATTTCAGAAAGATTATTTTTTATCATAATAGCTAAGTTTAACATTATGTCTATATAATTGATTTTTATTAAATCTTATTTTAATATAATTAAAGACTATTTTAATAAAATAGAAATATTTCTTAAAGGAGTAAAAAATGGAAAAAGAGGAAACCCTGATCAAACTCGACATACTGACCTTTGAAGCTGATATGCTCTCCAGAGCCCTGGATAATGCTCTGAAATTTTATAAAGAGCAGTATGGAATCTGTGAAATATACTATTTATCAGAAATTCTCCGCGAAAAATTCGAAAAAATAAGAGATTTGTTTTAAATTACTCGCTTTCCCTGATAACGTACACCTCAGAGTAAAACTCCTCCTGGACAAGCTCTATCCTGCTCCTGGCGGACAAAAACAAAAGCGCAATGTACACTGAAATTTTATCCATCCCCGCCTGTGTAAGCTCTGATAACTCTATTTTTTCGTCTGTTTCAAACAGTTTTTCAAGCGTAGTCTGAAGCTTTGCCACGCTGTCTTCTATATACTCATCATGAGCCATGTTAACAATGTCTTCGGAAGTAAAATTCTCGTAAGAGCGGTATCTTCTGGCGGTTTTCTGCTGTTTGTTTTTCAGGGCAAGCTTTCTGTCCATCTTTTCGTAGAATTCCAGCTGCTTAATCAGGTCTTCCAGCGTAACCACACGCTCTTTATGCAGTCTTACACTTGTTCTTCTTTCCAACACCTGGTCCAGGGAAATTACATTGCTGTAATTTGCGCTGTCTACAATCTCTTCAATATCTTCAAATTCCTCTATAAGTTCCGGCTCTTCAGGAATCTCGTCAAAAACTGTCAAACCTTCGAGTATATCGGACTTTAACCTTAACAAAAGCGCCGCAAAAAACAGTGTCCGGCCGGTCAGCTTGAGGTTATTGGACTTTATCTCGACAAGTTTCTGGAGGTATTTATCTGTTACATCAGCAATATCAATATTCCACGGGTCAATTTTTCCGCTTCTTGCCATATCAACAAGGATTTCAATCCCGTCAACCCTGGACTCATCAGCCTGTAGCTTTCCTATGTTCTGATTAAGGTTATATTTATCTTCAGAGTTTATTTTTAAGACTTTATTATCCATGCAGTCTTACTCCGGTAACTTTTGTAATGCCGTTGTTTTTCTGTGTAACTCCTATAGTCCTGTCGGCCGCTTCTATCATAGGCTTTCTTAAGGATACCACAATAAACTGGGCATTTGAAGAGTGAGTTTTAATCATCTGGGCAAGTTTTTCGGAATTTATTCCGTCAAGGTGCATATCAACCTCGTCAAAAGCATAAAAAGGAGCAGGCAAATGCCGCTGTATCGCAAACACGAACGCCAGTGCAGTAAGCGACTTTTCCCCTCCGCTCATTGACTCAAGCCGCTGCATTTTCTTGCCCCGGGGCTGGGCTTCGATTGTAAGCCCTCCTGCAAGAGGGTTTATCTCGTTTTCAAGTATGATTTTTCCTTCCCCGTCTGACAACTGGTTGAAAATTACCTTGAAATTGCTGTTAATTTGATCAAAAGTCTCCCTGAATGAGCGGATTTTCATTTCCTCATAACCGTTCATACGCTCTGTAATCTGGTCTTTTTCGCTGGTGAGGGTGTTTATCCTGTTCTCAAGCTCCTCTTTTCTTATTTTAACCTCGTCATACTCGGTTAAAGCTTTCATATTAACAGGCTCCATCTCGCTCATCTGTCTTTCAATCCTGAGAATATTTTTATTTACTTGCTCTACGGAAATTTCAGTCGGCTTAAGCTGGGCTATTTCATAACCTTCGTTGATTAATTCCTGCCTTATCTCTTCAAGCTCGGGTTCAAGCTCTTTTCTTCTTGTTTTAAAGGCTTCCACCTGCTCTGCCAAACGCTCAATCTTTGTTTCAAAGCCTATTTTAGTCCTCTCAAGGTCTGAAACCTCCGTATTTAAACCTTCCCGCTCAGATTGCAGCCCCGTTAATTCCGAGCCGATTTCGTTCATTTTCTCCTGTAATCCGGAGATACGCCCTTCTGTTTGCTCAATTTCAGAAACAAAAGCTGTTTTTTCCTTTTCCAGATTCTGGTTTTCCTGTTTTAACTGCTCTATTCTTTCATTATGAATAGTTATGGAGTTTTCATTAAAATCAATTTCCATTTTAACGGCTTTTATGTCGTTCTGACACGCTGAAAGCTCGGATTCATAGCCCTTTATCGCCTTTTCAATATTTTGCGTAAGGTCGTTTAATTTTGTTAATTCATTTTCAGGAAGGGCTTTTTCAACCTCTTCAATCTCGTTTGCAAGCCCTGAGATTTCATTTAAAAGGTTTTGTAAAATGTTATTCTTGTCATAAAGCACAATTTGGACTGCTTCAAGCTCAGGAGTCCTGCTCCCTATTAGCTCTTGATTTTTAATTATCCTGGCATCAGCGTTTTCCAGGCTTTTATCGAAGTTATTCAGCTCAAATTGTTTTCTGTTAAGCTCATTTGACGCCTCAGAGTAGTCCTGTCTTACTTTATCAAGCTTTGTTTCGGTATCTCTTTTTTTATTTTCCAGCTCATTTGCTTTATCCTGGAGTTTTTGAAACCGTTCTTTGAGGGTGTTAAGCTCTTCATCCTGGCTGCCGGCAAACTTTAACCCTGTTTTTTGGACTGAACCGCCGGTCATAGCACCTGTTTTTTCTATCAGGCTGCCGTCAAGGGTTACCATGCGGTATTTTCCCATAAATTTCCTGGCGGAAATCAGGTCATCAAGTATTAATGTCTCACCCAGCGCATAATAAAACGCTGATTCATAGCGGGAATCAAATTCAATGAGGTTTATGGCAAAATCAATCACGCCCGGGTCTTTAGGAGGATTCATTCCCCATGATTTAGGCCTCATCTTATTAAGCGGCAGAAAAGTTGCCCTTCCGGCCTGTGAGGACTTGAGAACTTCTATTGCAACGCTGGCAACCTCGTCATCATCGACTACAATACATCTCATCCTCCCGCCCATCGCAATTTCCAGGGCGGTTGAGTATTCCTTATTGACCGTTCCCAGTTGTGAGAGAGGAGCATGTATCCCGTCTATCCCGGAATTCATTATGGTATCGATTGCCCTGCCAAACCCCGCCTCCTCAGAAGCCCTCTTATTAGCTTCCAGTTGTGTGATTTTGCGGTATGCGGCGTTTATGTTGTGGTTCAGGTCACTAATTTCGTTTTTTAAATCGTCAAGATACTTAAGATTGTTCTTTTGGACAATTTCATAGTCCTTTAACTCTTTTGTAAGCTCGTTTATCTGTGTTTCCAGAATATTTCTTCTTTGCAGTTCGTCGCTCTTAAGGCCTTCTGCCTCCTGAATTTCTGATTTAGCTTGATTTATATCTTTTTCAAGCCGTGAGACCTTTTCTTCTACGGCATATTTTTCTTTTAATACGGAAGATTCCTTATCACGTTTTTCTTCCAGAAGTTTTCTGAGGTTATTTCGCTTTTTAATCTGGTCTGAGGTGGATTTATTTATCCATGACACTTCCCGGGTAAGTTTTTCAAGCTCCAGTTTTTCGCCGGCAATTTTCTCTTGCAGGGATTTAATTTCGTCGTCTTTCGCGTCAATTTTGGATGAGGATTCACTTATTTTCTTTTTAAGGCTTTCAATATTGCTTTTTGCGGTTTCAACGCTTTTAATGTTGTCCTGAACTTGCTTTTCAGAAAACCTGAGACTGTCTTTTTTCCTTGCTACCAGCCCTTTAAAGGATTCGATCTGTTTTTTAATTTCTATTTGCTCGTCTTCGCCTTTATTTTTTATGATTTCAGATATTTCAGCGAGTTTTTTGCGTGTTTCTTCAAGCCTGGAGGCAAGCCCGGAGAGCTTTTTCTCCTCTTCTTTTTTGTTTTTATTGGCATCAAGTATGCTTTCGTGAAGCCTTTCAAAGGAATTTTTTATCTCAAAATACCTGACCACCTGGAGTTTATTTTCAAGTTCCTGCTTTTCATGGCGTAATTTCTGGTATTTAAGGGCGTGATTCTTTTCTTCTTCAAGCTGGATAAGCCTGTGGTCAATTTCTCCCAGGATAACCCGTGACTTTTCAACCCTTTGCTCGACCGTTTCCAGCTCTTTTTTTGCCTGGTCAATGCGCCTGTCGAACTCTGCCACGCCTGCTATCTCGTCAATGATTTTTCGCCGCTCATTAGGGCTGATATTCACTATACTCGTGACATCTCCCTGCATCATTACGTTGTAGCACCCGGGAGATATGTTGTATTCAGACAATGAATCATGGATTTCACCAAGTGTAGAGGTTTTTTCGTTCAAATAATAACTGCTTACGTAGCCGCCCGAGGTTTTTTTAATTTTTCTTTTAACCGAAATCTTTTCCTGACCCGTGCCGTTGGCGAAGCAAACCTTAACGCTGGCTTCATTCTTTTTGTTATGGGTGTTTATAAGGTGAAAAAGCCTGTCTGCCCTGAGGGTTTTGGATGAAGAAAGCCCGAGGCAAAACAATATACTGTCAATGATGTTGCTTTTTCCCGAGCCGTTAGGTCCGGACACGGTTGTAAACCCTTCAAGGAAGGGGATTTCGGTTGCGTTGGCAAACGATTTAAAATTATCTATTTCTATTTTACTGATGTACATCAACAGATTTCTTTATAAATCCGAAGATTCAACTCCACAGGTTAATTTGAACGCCGCGACTTTTATATGCTATGCAACTGCGTTAGTGAACACATGCAGAATTACACTATATGTAGCGGTTTTTGTCAATAATATTAAGCAACTTTGATGTATTTGCAGGAGTTCAGAATAGTTCTCTTATTTTTATTAATTTCTCTTTCAACAGCCTGGATAGATAGCTAAGTCCGGTGACAGAATAGGTTTTTTCAAAATCTCTCAACCTGTCAAACTGTTCCGTTGAGAGAACCCATGCCTGCAATGTCAATTCGTCGAGCGTATCTAGCTTTTCTTGGGAATCCATGGTTACTCCTTTTTACTAAGTTTTTTTACAAAATTATAAGCTTTAAAATTAATATATCAGCTTTATAATAATTCAATTTACTCCAGCATAAAACATATGTCAATATGATTTAAAAGGAGTAATTATGGGTGTAAAGGAAGATATAAAAACGCTTTTAGTTCAGTCAAACTGGACAATGACAGAATTAGCGCAAGAAATGACTAAAATTTCTGGTAAGAAATACTCTATGTCCAATATTTCTCAGAAATTAACCAGAAAAACCCTGAAATACGAAGAAGCCAGACTAATAGGCGATATTCTGGGCCATGATTTAAAATTTATTAAAAGAAAATAAAATTATTTAGGCGGTGCGGGATGGTAATCCACCCCGCACCGCCTTTGTTTTAGAATATTATTAGACTATATCAGGATAAAGCGGGTATTTAGCGCAAAGTTCCAGGGATTTTTGCTTTAACTCTGCCAGTTTTTCTTCATTTTCGGAATTTTTAATAGCCTCAGTTATTATTTCACCGACTATTTTTATATCTTCTTCCCTGAAACCTCTTGTAGTGATAGCCGGAGTGCCGAGCCTGACCCCGCTTGTCACAAACGGGCTCTTGGGATCGTTTGGAACAGTGTTTTTATTTGCGGTAATATTTATTCTTTCAAGGACATTGCTTATATCTTTTCCTGTTTTATCAAGCTTTCTAAGGTCAATAATCATTAAATGATTATCCGTGCCGCCGCTTACAAGGTCTATTCCATTATTAACCAGGGTCTGTGCAAGGATTTTTGCGTTTTTGACAATGTTTTCTGAGTATTCCTTGAACTCGGGCTCAAGCGCTTCCTTGAAAGCAACAGCTTTTGCCGCGATAATATGCTCCAGCGGACCGCCCTGAAGCCCGGGGAACACTGCCTTGTCAATTCCTGCGGCATGCTCGCCGGAACACATTACAACCCCGCCTCTGGGGCCTCTCAGGGTTTTATGGGTGGTGGTGGTTATAAAATCAGCGTAACCAACAGGTGACGGGTGGTGCCCGGTTGCTACAAGTCCCGCAATATGCGCAATATCAGCCATCAGGTAAGCCCCGACTTTATCAGCTATTTCCTTAAACTTTTTAAAATCAATAACCCTTGCATAAGCGCTTGCCCCGCAAATTATCATCTTTGGTTTTTGCTCGAGGGCTGTTTTTTCAAGATTCTCGTAGTCTATATATCCGTTATCATCCACACCATAAGATGCAACCTCAAAATACATGCCTGAAAAGTTTGCAGGAGAACCATGTGTAAGGTGCCCGCCGTTTGAAAGGTCCATTCCAAGGATTTTATCGCCGGGTTTTAGCGCGTAAAGAAATACCGCCATATTTGCCTGGGCTCCGCTATGCGGCTGGACGTTCGCATGTTCTGCGCCAAAAAGTTTTTTAACCCTCTCCTGGGCAAGCGTTTCAATTTTATCTACAACTTCACAACCGTTATAGAAGCGTTTTCCGGGTTTTCCTTCCGCGTATTTATTTGTAGCTACTGTGCCGCATGTCGCCATAACCGCCGGACTGGTGAAGTTTTCGCTCGCAATAAGCTCAATAGTGTTTCTCTGCCTGTCTAATTCCTCTAAGACCAGCTCTGCAACCTCACTATCAACAGCTTTTATTTTTTCAATTTCCATAGTAAATTTCCTTATTTTTTACTCATAGCCTATTTGAATTCTAATATAAAAACTTTTTCTGGTAAGGCCTTCTTAATAAATGAAATATTATTTTTGAATATAAGAAATATATTTTGATATTTCTAAACTCATGCCTTATAATGACATGAAATAAGCTTATCCAGTAAGGAGTTGTAATGTTTGATTTTATGAATAAACCCGGGTTTTCCATCTGGCTAAAACCGATTTTTAAAAGCCTTGACGGAATCATTGAATGCGAAACTAAAACAGACATAGGATATCAAGACATTAAACCCGGAGATATTCTTGAATTTGAGTACAAAAACGCAAATAACACCGCTCAAAAGCAGGTCTATATTTCTACAAGCAGGTGGAGTGCCGGTTCAAATACCGGCAGTTTTATTACACTTACAGGAAAACAGCTGTTATTATCCGCTAAAATGCTTAACCAGCTAAAAATATTCCGTATTGGAGTTTTTCAGGCTTAGCCTGTAAATAAGAAAGAAATAAGTAGGCGACATCTTGCCCTTCTTGTCAGTCGACATTCACGTTAGCCTGCAATCCCTGGCATAAGGTATTAATTTTGGAATACCATCCTTATGGGTAAACTGTCGATATTATCATTATCAATATATCTGTGAGTCAGTCATGTTAAGCCTCTTAGCTATGTAACCCGAGTCGCCAATTTGTATGGTCATATCCTGGCTTTTGGCTAATTGGCAACTCAGGTTACATAGTGTGTTTAAGTTTAAATTCATATTTATGTTCAAATTAATTTTAACCTTTGGGTTAACAAAATCATAAACCCCGCGATTAATAACTGAAGAGCGAAATTAACCGCAGGATTGTTTTTTATCCTGCGATAAAAATGCATACTATTAGTGTAGGTGGGAAATTTATATTAAATATTGTTGGGAGACTAAAATGCTTAACAACATATCCAGTGAAAACTTAATATCCGGAAACCTGATTAACAATAATGAAAATATTAACGGTGTAGAAAAATCGGAAGAGCAGGTAAATATTTATGCAAAAACCGTTGATTTAGAGGATTCCAGCGATATTTCAGATAAGGCAAAAGAGCTTTTGCAAAGGGAAAAAGATATAGAAAATTTTAAGTCCATGGTGCTTGAATCCCCATTAAACGGGGAAGAACTTAAAAAGATAATGGAACTTATCAGGGAAGGCGAATTTATAGACAATAAAGAACTTGCTGAAGCAATGCAGTCAGATGATGACTTTTTAAATTCCATTTTCGGTAATATAAGTATTGGAGAAGCAGTTTAACGCTTTTTTTATATCTACCGCTATCAGTATAAAGCTTGCCTAGAGGACAGAACTTAATACCAGGTCTTTTAAAAAGGGCAGGTTTTTGTCTTTTTCAGAGACCACCGGACTTTCCAGCTTCCAGTCAACTCCTATTTCAGGGTCATCCCACCTTATGCCGGCGTCATGTTCCGGGGAATACTCATCAGATGACTTATAAATTACCTCGACAATATCAGAAAGCGCCGCAAACCCATGGGCAAACCCGGCCGGTATATAGAGCATGTTCTTATTTTCCCCGGAAAGCTCAAATCCTACCCATTTTTTAAAATTCCTGGAATCAGGCCTGATATCTACGGCCACATCAAAAATTTTTCCCCGGGCGCAACGTACAAGCTTTGCCTGGGCTTTTGGCTCCAGCTGAAAATGCAGACCCCTGAGGACTCCGTAGGTTGAGCGGGAATGATTATCCTGTAAAAAATCGACATCTACCCCGTTTGCCTTAAACTCAGATTCTTTATAAGTTTCCATAAAAAAACCGCGTTCATCGCTAAAAATCCGGGGTTCAACCAGAATCACACCGTCAAGTACTGTTTTTGTAAAACTAAAAGGCATATTTTCACTCACAATTAACTTAATATTATGACTAATTTATAAAAATAATCTTGCTATGAATTAATAACTGTATTTAAAATAAATAATAATATAAAGAAAAAATATTAATAACAGGCCATAAAGGGTTTAATTGTGAAAGTATGTAAAGCATGTGCCGGTGGGTGTTGTCGGGCTTTTAACATTCCGATTTCCGGGTATGACATTTTAAAAGTTATGAGGACAATTGATATAGACCCTTATTTTTTCTGCGGAGTTAAGGAAGTTACCGGTGAAAACCTGGAAAAAGCCCTTGGTAAAGACCCCTTATTCCTGTTCACCGACTCCGGGGAACCCCGTTACTATGAAATTTTCTTGAAAAGAATTTCAAGCCGGTATTTTAAAAATACGCATAAGTGTATATTTCTTCAGGAATGGGACGCTAAAGAATACGACTCACAGGAGCTTGAGGGAATAATTGGCAGGTGCGGGATTTATGATTGCCGGCCGCTTGCATGTAGAAATTACCCGGCAAAAATTGATAAAAATAAGCAATTATTTATGTATGATCCTTATTATGAGCATACTGACCCTGAAAATGAATGCTGGAAGCAGCGTAATCCTTACGGATTATGCCCGCGCCCCATAAAAAAAGAGGATTTCAGGGGCGGAGTCAATGAATACATAAAAAATCTTGTCCATGCTGATTATGAATTTAACTTTTTTATGAAAGTTGCGGGAAAATGGAACCAAAACCCTGATATATCCGATAAATTCGTGGATTTTTTGGCCGGGGAATATCAGGACAGGTTACCTTTTATAAATGAAAGCCCCTGAGTAAAGTCAAGTAAAAAAACTTTTGTAAAAAATAATTCTTAAATTATTCATTTATTTATTGACTAATTTCAAAAATCATTTTAAATTTATACATACATTCGGCTAAATTATTTAAGAATGGCTGAATTCCCGCAGTAAGCTTGCTTACCCGGGGGTTAAAAAATACAATACAAGAAATTAAAATTAAGGAAAGCAGGGTGGAAATCCTACACTGGACCGCAGCCGTGACAGTCGGAATACTTAATTTAAATTTTATTTTGGAAAACCTCGGTTTCAGGAAGCCCAAATATATGTTAAAAACTAAAATTTTAAACAATTATTGTCAATGTTAATTAGGTTTAATTAGCAAGGATTGTTGTCTTATTTTTTCATTTAAGGGTTAGGAAAAGCAAATGTTAAGCGGGGGAATATTAAAACGCCAGGAAAATATATACAGTAATTTTTTATTGAGAGGAGAAGTGTAAAAAATGTTCGAAAAGATCAAAAAAAGAGATGGCAGTGTAGTGGACTTTGAGCCGGAACGCATAGCAAATGCTATATCAAAAGCAGGACAGGCAACCAGCGAATTCGACAAAAATACCGCTGCTTCTCTTGCTATAAGAGCGCTTGATTTTGCAGGAAGGGTTATAAGAAATGACATTCCCTCCGTTGAGGAAGTCCAGGATATTGTTGAGCAAACTTTAATGAGTTCCCCTTACTATAAAACCGCAAAGGCTTATACAATTTACCGTGACCAGCATGCTAAAATCCGGGAACTGGCGAATAACGATAAAATAGAAATTGTAGATAAATATCTTAACCAGCTGGACTGGAAAGTAAAGGAAAATTCCAACATGGCCTTCTCTTTACAGGGGCTTAACAACTATATCTCCTCAGAAATCAGCAAGAATTACTGGCTAAACAAGATTTATACCCCGGAAATTAAAGATGCTCACGCTAACGGAGATTTTCACATACATGACCTCAATATCCTCTCAGTTTACTGTGTAGGCTGGGACTTACAGGATTTGCTCCTTTCAGGGTTTAAAGGCGCGCCGGGAAAAGTGGAGAGCTTACCTCCCAAACACTTCAGGACAGCCCTCGGGCAGATGGTAAACTTCCTGTTTACGCTTCAGGGCGAATCCGCCGGGGCCCAGGCATTTTCAAATATAGACACCCTGCTTGCCCCCTTCATAAAGTACGATAATTTATCTTACAAGGAAGTTAAACAGGCCCTGCAGGAATTTGTATTTAACCTGAACGTACCTACCAGGATAGGTTTTCAGACGCCGTTTACAAATATAACACTTGATTTAATAGTCCCCGACTTTCTTGCAAGCCAAAACGCAATCATAGGCGGTGAACCGGTAGATGAAACTTACGGTGAGTTCCAGAATGAAGTTAACATGTTCAATAAAGCCCTGCTGGAAGTGCTTCAGGAAGGTGATGCAAAGGGAAGAGTATTTACCTTCCCGATTCCAACTTACAATATTACTAAAGACTTTGACTGGGACAACCCAAACCTTGAAGGGCTTTGGGAAATGACGGCTAAATACGGCATTCCATACTTTTCTAATTTTGTAAACTCGGATATGAAGCCGGAAGATACCCGCTCAATGTGTTGCAGGCTCAGGATTGACAACAGGGAACTTGAGAAAAAAGGAGGCGGGCTTTTCGGCGCAAACCCCCTTACCGGTTCAATCGGGGTGGTTACTATAAACCTGGCGAGAATCGGGCATCTTTCCAACAATGAAGATGAATTCTTACAGAGGCTGGAAAAGCTTATGGATATTGCAAAAGACAGCCTGGAAGCGAAAAGAAAGATTCTGGAAAGGCTCACGGAAGGTGATTTATACCCTTATGCCAAGTTCTACTTGAGAAACATCAAACGAAGATACGGAAACTACTGGCAAAACCATTTTTCCACTATCGGAATTTCCGGAATGAACGAGGCATGCGTAAATATGTTCAGAAAAGACCTGGGGGCCGATAAATCACAGCAGTTTACACATAAAGTACTTGATTTTATGCGGAGCAGACTGGAAGAGTTCCAGAAAGAAACCGGCAGGAACTATAACCTGGAGGCGACTCCCGCGGAAAGCGTTTCTTATCGCTTTGCACGGATAGATAAGGAAAAATTCCCGGCAAGCTACTGCGCTAACGAGCAGGAATTCAGAAAAGGTTCAGAGCCGTTTTACACAAATTCCACACAGCTTCCGCCTATGTATTCTGATGATGTCTTTGAAGTCCTGGATCTTCAGGATGATATCCAGATAAAATACACAGGAGGAACAGTTTTGCACATCTTTGTAGGTGAAAAAATATCATCTACTGAAAGTGTAAAACAACTTGTAAGAAAAATCTGCGATAATTACAGGCTGCCGTACTTTACAATTTCGCCTACATTCAGCGTGTGCCCAACTCATGGTTATATAGCGGGAGAACATGCCAAATGTCCTGACTGCTCCTGTGAATGCGAGGTTTATTCCCGGGTAGTGGGATACTTACGTCCTGTAAACCAGTGGAACAAAGGAAAACAGGAAGAATTCGGCCTGAGAAAGACGTTTAAGATTGATGAGTCGCTGGAAAATTTTCAAAGTGGCGAAAATCAGTTCAGGCAGGCGGTTTAATTGTAAAAAATTGTAAATTTCAGTAGATATACATAGCAAAAATAAATCTTTACAAGCATTATTTTGACAGAAGAGAAAACTGCAAAATAATTGGAGAGTTAAAGATGAATATTACTGCTTCAAAATTAAGCTTCGGCAATACGGTTCAGCCCGGGGCAAACTTAGACTCTGAAAAAGTAGAGCAATCTGAAAAAAACAAGTCTCCTGAAAACTGGAGAATGGCTGCCCGCTATGGAGTTGCTTTACCGGTGGCTTATCAAGTCGTAGAGTTCGGAATAGGGGTTGCTAAAGGCCAGGGGTTGTGGGACTCTCTAAAAAGAGGCTCTTTGAAGGTACTGGGAGCTTTAGTTGCAGTCGGAGCAGTTGCCGGGCTTGGAATGAAGCAGCTGACCGATAAATATCCTGATAATAAAATCATCAAAGCAACCAACACTGTAGCGAAATGGTTCGGAATAGGAGTTTAAAAATTTAAGACAAATTAACTTGAGTTGATAATTGCATACATGCAATATTTGCCAAAACCCACCCACAGCCACCCTAAAGGTGGAAAAGAGGCAGAGCCTCTTTTCGATTCTCTATAATTTTTTTGGCATGAATGAGCTTTAAAATGACCGACAAAGCCGGACCATTTTACGCTCCCGCTTCGCAAACAAATATTGCTCAGTCATATCCTGGCTTTTGGCTAATT
>JANQIY010000393.1 GCA_028281965.1 Candidatus Gastranaerophilales bacterium | reverse complement strand
AGACTTGTTGCGAAATAAATTTGAAAGCGTGAAAGCGTGAAAGTTTTTTGCTCAAGCTTTGAGAGGAATATAACTTGATTTATGCTGCTTCCTCTAAATAAAAATTCCACAAGCCACAACAGGTGAACATGAGCTTGTCGTCAAATTTAGCAACTCGATTTCTATAGATATCCGAGACTGCACGATATCTTTTGACTCCAGCAAAGGCATTTTCACATAGTACTCTTTCTTGAGATAATTCTCTATTTTCTTGTTTTTGTAATGGTGTTAATTCTCCTCCCTTTGGCTTCTTGTGTGGCAGGTGTATATTGACGTATTGTTTTTGAACTCCCTGAAACCCTAAATCCCCTAAAACAGGTATGGAATCTGGTATTCCTCCAATAATATCTTCTTGGTCGTGTATTTTTTTATCATGGGTTTTACCTTTAGTGCTAGGAGTTAACACTAAAATTCTTTTGTTTTTTGTCACTGCTGCAAGGTTTTTACTTGTATGTCGTTTCTTTTTTCCTGAGTAATTTTCTTTCTGTTTATCTTTGTCTTTCGGTCGACAAATTGGTCTTTCTGTACCATCTACAATTACTTTTTTGACCTCAGGAAAATGTTCGATAAATTCATCAATGCTACTCAGTTTTCGTAATGGAAGCACTTTTTTTTCTCCCAATGTCTTTTCTAAGACAGGTTGTAATCGCTGTACCCACCGATATGCTTGAGAGCGATCAAAATCAAATAAAACTGAAGCTAGATCGAATGTTGGATAACATTTAAAGTAGAACAGAATATAGAACAATTTTTCTTTCATCTGAGTCAATCTAGCTTTTCTTCCTGCTCCTCTTTTTCGCTTTCTGGGTATTTTGCTCCCACGAGCGGATACTAGGTATGCTTCCTCAAACTTGGTTAAGAGGCTCAAAAATGCTTTTCTATTTAGCCCTGTGGTTGCTCTCAATAATCTATCTTGATGAAGTATCTTGTCGATGTTTAGCACAATCGCCCTAATATTCTGATTATTTCTTCAATCATTATCGGTTATTTCGCAACAAGTCTCTAGTAAACCAGTAGCAAATAGATTGAGTTTCATGAATTGTCTCCTAGTAAAATAAGATGTTTCTTAATTAGATGGAAATCGAAAGCGACCTAGATTATCAACAAAGCCAGTAGCAAGTTATTTACTAATTAATTTGCTTGTAATTAATAAACTTATAATACAGAACCTACTGAGGAAAAAAGCAAAAGTGAGTTTTTTTTCACTCTCTCAATAACTGTTAACTTTCCTTAATAACTCTTTGTTCGGCAAAATTATTACTCTAACAAAGCACGAAGCTTGTAATCTCCTATTTCTCCCGTCTCAAAAACGCTAGCAAAAATAAAATAAACTCCGTCACTGGGTAAGGTGGCAACCAATTTGGAGTTAAAATTCTGAGTAGAAATATCGTCGTTTTGTTCTACTAAAGAAGCCTCTTCTGTTTGTCGATCGTAGTAAAAAAGCATTAATCCAGGGTCGATTTTTTGCCCCTCCATTTCAATTACAATGGTTTGACCTGCTTTCCCTTGAAATACATAGTGATGAAAGTAAGTATTGTCAGGAAGTGTTTCATCTCCCGATTTAAAAGAAGCAGTAATGGTTTCCCCGTTCGTCGGTAAGCTATCAACACTAGGTTCGCTTGGAGTTTGCTGTTGTCTTTGAGCAATCTGGGGTGCATTTCCTTGTTCTAAAGCTACCAAAAAGCTGTTGACCGAATCTGTAGCAATAGCAAAAGAAATACCGATAAAACTTTCACTGCGCCCAATTACTTTTCCTGTTTCGTCTGTAACTGGAGAAGTCAAAATTTGAGTGTTGACACCAATTACCTCTCCGCGAGAATTTAATAAAGGTCCTCCAGAATTACCAGGGTTAACCGCAGCAGAATGCTGTATCATTTTTCGTCTGGGAGATAACTGGCTGATAATTCCGCTTGTATAAGTGTTCTGAATTCCACGAGGAGAGCCAATCGCATATACAGACTGTCCGACTTGTAAAGAATCAAAATCGGCAAAGCTCAAAGCAGGAAGGTTGCTAGCGTCACGAATCTTAATCGCTGCGAGGTCAACACCTTCAGGGTCGAAACCAACCACATCAGCTACGGTTTCCGTACCATCGTTAAGTAATACTTTGACTACATTCCCTCCTCCTTCGAGTACATGGGAATTGGTAACAATCAAACCATCGGAAGAAACGATAAAACCACTTCCCTGACCTCCGCGATCGGTTAAAATTGCTACAACAGAAGGACTGGCTTTTTGATATACCTGGATGCGAGTTTCTTCTTCTGTGTTTTGAGCGAGTAGTATTTGATTGCCTTCAATTTCAGCAGCTAGAGGTTGTAAAGGAATGATGCTGCTGATTCCTAGAGTTATTGCTAAAGCAAATAGTTTGCTGTATCTGCGTTTCATCGGTTTACAAATTTAATTGATGAAAATATCTTACGTGAATTAACTGAGGTGAAGGGTAAATGTGATTTTTTTTTCACTTTTGGAGATTGACTATTAAAATAATTTTATTGATAAAATATGTAATCAACACTATAACTATTGCAAAAGTTTTTATGGTATGATTGTAGATTATTTTGTTTAAATTTATGCTGATTAAAATAACGGGAATTGAGAGATTTTTTAA
Organism: Candidatus Gastranaerophilales bacterium; assembly: GCA_028281965.1. Classification (GTDB taxonomy): domain Bacteria; phylum Cyanobacteriota; class Vampirovibrionia; order Gastranaerophilales; family UBA9971; genus JANQEB01. The sequence goes on along the minus strand of JANQIY010000393.1, from coordinate 1,238 downwards.
GCGAACAAAAGAAGAGCGATCGCTTGTAGTAAAAAATTGGCAGCATAAATTGTTTCAGGTTATTAAATAATAACTCAGACTCAGACCGTAATTGAAGTTTCAAGCGGATTTACTCTAGTTTACTCCGTTATGAATGTATCCCGTAAGAGAAAATGACAAATTTTTTTATGATACCACGAAAGACTTTTGCAAGAGATCTAATAACTATTCCGACTTGATTACTCAATAAGAAACTTATTTTTGCGCGACTCCTAACTTAACTTTGTCAGGCTATAGTTGGGACAGATTCTTTAGTAGACCTCTTGCATGAATCAGGCGATCGCGCTCATTTAAACCATAATTATACAAACCAGCAATTAGATTGAAGCGTAAACCAAACCGACGGCGACGATTACGATATGGGTATGCCAGAATCCGAAAAATTTTCAAACAGCGAATGACGTGTTCGATGTAGATTCGATGGCTTGCTAACTCCCGATTATATTCTTTCTCTGTGTAACTTAAAGGATTCTTTTTTAGCTTTTTGAAAGGGGTATAGCTCAACGAATGAATTTTCTTAATTCCTTGATATCCTTTATCTGCCAAGATTTCGGTCTTACTTAGGGGTTTGACTTGACTCTTTTTAAACAGTTGAAAATCATGTTCTCTCCCTGTTCCATGTGCCGTACAAATAACTGCCAGACTTTGAGTATCAACCACTACTTGAGACTTGAGAGTATGTCTTTTCTTTTTTCCACTGTAATAACGTCTTTGTTTTTTTTGGGACGCTCAATTGGGCTTTCCCCCACATCCACAATTACCGCAGACCATTCCCTGTTGGAAGATGAAAGTGCCTTTTTTCCTGGCAAACTAAACTTTCTTGATTTACTTAATTGGTCTTCTACTCGATGAACTATTCTGCATACTGTCGATTCATGAACTCCCCATGACTGAGCTATATGAAAATAAGTTCGATATTCTCGCCAGTATTCTAAGGTAATTAATAATTGATCTTCAGTACTCAGTTTTGGTTGACCTCCTCTCTTTCTCGATTTTGGTAACTCTTGTTTTAATAGATCTACCATCTCTTTAAACAGTTGGGGTTTAACCCCGCATAAACGCTTAAATTCTGTTTCTCTCAAATTTTTGATTTGTTCGTAGGTCATATTTTTATTCGCGGTGCCGAAGGCAACAGCTTCGCTGGTCGCTCTTGTTACCTACTTTTCTCATTTTCTGACTATTCATGCAAGAGGTCTACT
>JANQIY010000387.1 GCA_028281965.1 Candidatus Gastranaerophilales bacterium | reverse complement strand
ATTAATTGTTTATGGTCAATTCGCAGAACGAAGATTTTAGTACATGTGAAGTACTTTTTATAGCTTTAAAAATGCAAATCCTTATTTGATGGGTCTTTAACATTCTTTATACTTTTACAATGTCTTCTTGAAAGACGAATCTTCATTTCGCAAAAATGCAAAAAATCAACTTTTTTGGATTCTAACTACCTGAAATTATTAAACCATGATTTCAAAACAGGGGTTTTCGTTCAGACACTAATTAATTCAAATCGCGGCATTCCTGCAGATGGTGGTAAAACTGTTCACTATGATCCAACCAATAACGTTACAGTTGTAACGGGTCGCGGAAATTCTATTGTCAGTGTTCACAAAGGACCTCCAAGATCAGGACAATTCTAATGAATAGAGAAAATGACTTTTTTTTGAGAATTAATACAAAAGATGAAGAATGCTTGATAGAATTCTCAAATTTACTTGAAATTGAGAAAGAAATCCCATCTGATTTTGTATTAGATTATGATCAGTTTAAAAATGTAATAGGCGTTGAAATTTTAAATTTGGAGTTACATGCAGGGAAAAATTGCCTTAAAAAAGTTGATAGATGCATACAATCCACCGGAGCCCCTTACAAATACAGCCATGATAAAGATACAGACTCATTTTATTTAAATTTGTCAAAAGAGCCCTCCTTTGATCAAAAAGCGGTTGATGGTAAAATTGTAGTAGATAAAAAAGGACAAATAATAGCTCTAAAAGCAAAAGTTGCACAAAGTCGCTTAGGGTGAGGCGAAGCACGAAACCCACCACCCAAGCCCATCCAAGCAAAGCAATTTAAAGGCAACTCCGGTCGCGGAATCGGGGTTGTCTTTGTATTTTAATCGGAGGCCTTCGGCGATTGATTTTAAGTCCCTCACCTCCGCAAGTTCCGTCGTCGCGTAAATGAGGCGTTGGAGTGTGAAAGGTGTGATGGTTTTTTCGGACAAAAGATTTAAGGATGGATGGGTCTTGATTAGATGTTCTCAATTTTTTGGACTTTCGGGCCTTCCCCCCGAAAGCATCCCACATCGTGTCGGCCTACCATGACCTTCGCATAGCGTGCGCCTTAACGCCAACCGCAGCTTTAACAACGACGTCTACCTGCGCATCATCGACAGCACCGGCCGGGGCCTTTACTTTCAAAACACCGGCCCCGGCG
>JANQIY010000338.1 GCA_028281965.1 Candidatus Gastranaerophilales bacterium | reverse complement strand
TTTGTAAGCGTTAAAAAAAGCGTCACCTTGACAAAGTTTTCACCCGTTTTTCTTTACGTAACAATTTTCAGGCAATGTGCTCCAGGGAAAAAGTTGCTCAATAACATTAGGATTGTTTTTGAAATCGAGGTTTGGCATTTTTTCAAAAAGATAGGTCAAATAATGGAGGGGATTTAAACCGTTTTCTTTAGCAGTTTCTACTATACTGTAAATTATAGCACTAGCCTTAGCTCCACGAGGAGTATCGGCAAATAGAAAATTTTTGCGGCCGATTATAAAAGGTTTGATACTTCTTTCAGCACGATTATTGCTGAGTTCACAGCTACCATCCAGCATATAATTAATTAAATACTTCCACTGGTTTAAAGCATAATTAACTGCCTTACCTAAGGCAGAATTAGCTAAGGGATTTAATGATTTTAACCAGGATTGCAATTCATCCAACACTGGTTTTGCCTGTTCCAGACGTTTTTCATATTTTTCTTTTGGAGTATGGTTAATAAGCTTTTTTTCTATTTCAAAAAGCTTGTCACAATAATTTTTACCTATCAGAGCTTTGCTGCCTATTTGTTCGCTGGGCTTAATTGACTTTAAAGCTTCCTCAAATTTTCTTCTGGCATGGGCTAAGCAGCCGCAGATGATTATGTCTTTCGGAAGACTATGATAACCATCATAACCGTCAGCATGTAGGTATCCCTTAAACCCTGCTAAAAATTCTTTCGGCCTTTTAGAACTACGATCCGGTTGATATTCATAGAGAATTATTGGTTGTTTTTGCTCCCCACTAGTTCGATAGAGCCACATATAGGATTTTGATTGAGGCTTTTTACCTGGCTCTTTGAGAACTTGCAACACAGTTTCATCAGCATGCAAAAACTTTTGTTTTCTGAGAAGTTCTTTCATAGCTAAATATAAAGGTTCTAGCCAATCATTAGCACATCTGATTATCCAATTAGCCATAGTTTGTCGGGAAATATCTATTCCTAGTCTTTTAAATTCTTGTTCTTGGCGATATAGCGGGAGGGCATTTACATATTTTTGGGACATTATATATGCTACCAATGATGGTGAAGCAATGCTACCTTTAATAACTGGTTCGGTTATAGCAGCTTTCACTATCGGTGTTCTATAACCATATTTTTCACATTTGCGGCAAGAATACGTATGCTTGATATATTCGATAACCTTTACCTGAGGGG
>JANQIY010000278.1 GCA_028281965.1 Candidatus Gastranaerophilales bacterium | reverse complement strand
TTTCAAATTGCCAGAAGAGCTTTCAGGTCGTTTTTCATAAAAGCAATTAGAATTTTAGTCACAAAAATATTGTGCATTAAATTGTAGGGGAATAAGGGGTTGGGGGTGGGTTGCAAAATTTTCGATTTTACAAATTAATTCGCGACTCGAGTTAATTAACTCGAGTCGCGAATTGCATGTATGCAATTAGTAATTCGAGTTTAATAAAATTTTTTGTTTATTACTTAATTGTTCAAAAGGGACGTCATTGCTGTACATCAGTTATAATATTACCACTACCCAAATATGACCTTTTCTTAAAACTTTATACAATTTTTTAAGTTTGACTATAATAGAATTATGAAACTAACAGGACTTCAGATATTCAAATATCTTCCCGGGGGGAAAAAAGAGCCGGAAGCCAACTGTAAAAAATGCGGGTTCCCGACATGTATGGCATTTGCGATGAAACTGGCAAAGGGAGAAGCCTCCATTGACAAATGCGAATATGTCACTGATGAATTAAAATCCATTTTCGAGCAAACAAGCCGGCAGCAGCAGGAAGAAGTTACTTTTGGACCTGCCGGCAGGCAGGTGAAAGTCGGCAATGAGACGGTTATATTTCGCCATGACAAGAAATTCGTCAACCCGACCTGTCTTGCAATAAAACTTGATAGTTCCGACAGGGATTTTGAGTTAAAATTTGAAAAAATTAAAAACTATTCTGTTGAGAGAGTTGGGGAAATCTTCTCTCTTGATGCCATAGCACTTTTTGATACAGATGAAACTTTTGGGCAAAAGGCCATACAGGTTGCAGAAGCTGGAATTCCTCTAATTTTAGTGAGTAATAACCTTGAAAACCTGGAAAAAACCCTTGATTTTACTAAGGACTCATGTCCTCTTGTGTATTTCACAAATACCGATGCGGAAAAAACAGTAAAACTCCAGGAAAAATATAAAGTCCCCATGGTAGTATCAGGCGGTTCTATAGGGGAGCTTACGGAAAATTCCTCAAAAGCGTTGGATAAAGAGGTTAAAAACATTGTGCTTAACCTGAACAGGCTTTCCATTGAAAATTCCGTGCAGGATTTAACTTATATAAGAAGGTCTGCCATTGAAGATAAATTCAAGCCGCTGGGGTTTCCGCTGATAACTTTCCAGAAAGATTTTGAAGGCAATTCCACTGACCCTGTTAAGCAGGGAATTATAGGGTCTGTGTTAATTTGCAAATATTCAAATATTGTAGTTCTGGACGATTTTAACGAAGCCATAATTTATGCGTTTATGACACTGCGCCAGAACATCTTTACCGACCCTGAAAAACCGCTGCAAATAGAGCCGAAAATATATCCTATCGGGGAAGTTGACGAAAACTCCCCTGTGATAGTCACTACCAATTTTGCGTTAACTTACTTTACGGTAGCAGGTGAAATTGAATCCTCGAATATATCGTCATACCTTGTAGTGACTCCATCTGACGGGATGAGTGTACTTACTGCCTGGTCAGCAGACAAGTTTAACGGTGAAATTATAGCAAAAGCCTTTAAGGAATATGGATTAGCCGAGCTTGTAAAACACAGGAAAGTAATAATCCCGGGCTATGTATCGGGACTAAAAGACGAGATTGAGGAAGAGATGCCTGAATGGGAAGTTATTATCGGCGCTAACGAAGCGGTTGATATTGTTGAGTTTTTAAAAGGCTACCAAAAGAAACACCTGAAAATGAAAGCGTAACTTCTAGCTTAAAAAGGAATTTTACATATGCCAAGTTTTGATGATTTAAAAATTGACAGGTCCTGGACGCTTTTTTTAGACAGGGACGGTGTTATTAATAAAAGGCTTATAGATGATTATGTGAAAAACATAGGAGAGTTTGAGTTTCTTCCCGGGACAGAAAAGGCCATAGCAAGGTTTTCAAAGATATTCGGCAAAATTTTTATAGTCACAAACCAGCGTGGGATTGCAAGAGGGCTTATGAGCGTTAAAGACCTTGAAGTGATAAATGGTTTTATGCTCAAAAAAATTGAAGAAGCAGGCGGAAAGATTGATAAAGTATATTTTTGCCCGCATGACCGGGATGAAAACTGTGGATGCAGAAAACCGTCCCCGGGAATGGCTTTTAAAGCCCGGCAGGAATTCCCGGGAATTGACTTTTCAAAATCCATAATGGTAGGAGATACTGACTCTGACATCGAATTCGGCAAAAATGCCGGCATGATTACTGTAAAAATCACTTCTGAGGAAGTTTGCGGATTAAGAGCCGCTTCCCTGGAAGAGTTTAGCCGTATAATAAACTCTGGAATCAGGAGTTAAGTAGGTAAGAATTTTTTCTTTATTCCTTAATATGAAAACTTCATTTGAAACAGCTGTATGGTGCACACTGTAAACTTACTATAAGACTTATTGTTCGGCAAATATTTTTTTACAATTTTTCTTCATTAGTTCCCAATATTTCTTTTGCTTTATTTCAAAAATCTTTTCCTTATCTTCTTTGCTTGGTTCAAGGATTTCGTAACAATTAAATACTTCAAGCATTTTACGAATGCATTTAATGCTGTATTTTTGATTATGAATTAAAAATTGTATATGTTTTAACCATTCAATGTCTTCCTGGCTGTATAATCTCCTGCCTTTTTCTGTTTTATATACCTTGAACAACCCGTAATTTTCGTAAGCTCTTATTGTTTCTCTGCTTACATCAAGAAATTTGCAAACTACTGATATCGGGTAAACAGGTGTATTTTTATCCGTATTCATGCACACAAACTCCTTTACCAATTTACTGATAAGTAGTATCAATTTTTTAGCAAAATAATCAATCCAATAAAATGCAAAGTAAATATATTGCATTTTATTGACAATATGATTACAATATTTACTAAGAAAAAGAGGAAATTTTTTATGGATAAAGTAAACCAATCAGTAATAAACCCGAATAAATCAGTATTAACAATAAGCGTAGTGGCAGATATTCTTAAAGTACACCAGCGTACGCTTAGAATTTATGATGATGAAAATATCTTGGTTCCGGACAGGTCAGGCAAAAACAGACGTCTCTATTCTTTTAATGACATAAAAAAAGGGGAGTTTATCC
>JANQIY010000255.1 GCA_028281965.1 Candidatus Gastranaerophilales bacterium | reverse complement strand
GCCTCTTTTCCACCTATAGGGTGGCTGTGCGCGGCAGCGGGAGCTAACGCAGTAGCTCATTCATGGGTGGGTTTTGGCTAATTAGCAACTCGAGTTATTTAAAACCTTGTTATAATTGCTTTTAAGCTAATTCGCGACTCGGATTAATTAGCAACTCAAGTTAATTTGTTTCTCTTGACAAAACGCTTACTTTTATAACAAAACAGAAACCAATTTCTACAAAACCTTAACAGTTTTTAGACAAAATATTTCTGAAAATCAGATTTTTTGTAAAAATTTTGTCTAAAAAAGTTAACACTTTGCCTAAATTGGTTAAGAAAGCTATAAAATGTGGGAATATAAAGAAAGTATGGGTGAGAACAAGTATAGAATTTTGTTTTATACTTGGGGTCAAAAGTAATCTTATAATCATTTCAAGCTATGATTAAACATTGGCCTTATTCCCGATTACTTTCAAGTATCATTATAATCGGCAAATTTTTTATAAAATAAGGAAATTCACGTTTGATAGTAGGATTAAAAAATACACGAGGTATTTAAATGAGCTTTGAGATAAACGAAGTAACTTCTTTAATTTTGCAAAACAGCTTAAAAAGCGCAACTGAGGAAGCGGAAAAAAGCATGGTAAGGCTTTCCCATGGTAAACAGGTTCAGGCGATGGAGAACGCCGCAAATATGATGATCGCCGAGGGAATGGAATCACAGAGAAGAGGTTCCCGGCAGGCAATTGAGAATGCCCAGACGGGAATGAATATGCTTTCAACCGCAGAGTCAGGGTTAAGCGGTATAAATGATAATCTCCAGCGGGTCAGGGAACTTGCCGTACAGCGGGAGAACGGTACTTTAAGCAATGCTGACAGGTCGGCAATTGACAGTGAAATTGATGCGTTGACAGAAGAAATTGACAGGGTGGCAAAATCAACGTCTTACGGCGATCAAAAACTCCTGGACGGAAGCTCAGGAGAGGTCACGCTGCAAGTAGGCCCTAATTCTGAAGCTGAAACTAATTCCGTAAAAATTGGAGATGCGCTTAGTTCGGTTTCCTCTACTGATTTAGGACTGGATAAAACCTCACCTGGCTTTCTTTCACAGATTGACAATGCCCTGGACTCCATTAACAGTAAAAGATCTGATATCGGAGCAATGTCAAACAGGCTGGAGAGCACAATTGATAGTCTTTATGTCCAGAATGAAAACCTGACAGCGTCTCAATCCCGTATAATAGACGTGGATGTTGCAGAAGAGACTTCAAAACTGACACAAAGCCAGATATTGCAGAATTCATCCGCAAGCTTGCTTGCCCAGGCGAACCAGAGTCCTTCTATAGCGTCCTTGTTGCTTTAAGGAGAGTTAAAAAAGTTTTGGCAGTGTTTCTGATGTCACCCCGTGTCAAGTCAAGCACGGGGTGGTAATCTATCTAAATGGGCTGACAGCCCATAATAAGGAATAAAGAAAAAATTCTTACACATCGTGTCATGCCGCACTTGAGAAGCCTGCCCCGTGCTTTGGGGGCATCTATCCGGCAAACATAATAGGCAATAGCCCTGACTAAATAGAACCCGCATCAGATACGAGGGTGACACTTACGTAAAAACTTTTTCAA
>JANQIY010000232.1 GCA_028281965.1 Candidatus Gastranaerophilales bacterium | reverse complement strand
GCTTTCAGCCCATAATGTTGACCGGCCAGATTGCCGAGGCGGCGCGAAGCGCCGCCTCGCAATGACAAGTGTTTGCTCGGTTCTGTCTATAAATTATTTCTTGGATAGACTCTTAAGACAGAATTAAGGGACTATTTGCTTCACTTATCTAATTTTTACCTGGTTCAGTATAAACAGTTATTTTTATAAAACAGGAGAACTTATAAAATTGCTTATTTAAATTTTAGCAGCGGTATAAAATGACGTAATTTTGCAACTTTACGACCTACCCCCTCCGCATCAAGTGAGTGACTACAGATACTAATAATTAACCGGTCAGAGACTAGTGAATTATTTGCACATAAATACCGCGGGTGCGGGGTTTGTTATCGAAGTCGATAAGGATTATCTGCTGCCAGGTTCCCAGCGCAATTTCATAATCTTTCACCGGAAAGCTCTGGGAGTTGCCAACGATCGTTGCTCTGACATGGGCGTATCCATTTCCGTCCTGCCAGGTTTCATCGTGATGATAGCTTTTATTCATCGGCGCGATACTCTCAAAAGCCTCCGGAAGGTCTTTTAACAAACCGGGTTCGAACTCTATAGTCGATATAGAAGCAGTACTGCCAGCCACATAAACCATAATTTGCGCATCTTTGAGGTTATGCTTTTTGATGATTTCCTTTACCTTTTGAGTTAGGTCAATAATATCGGTAAAACCTTTTGTATTGACATTAAATCTTTCGGTTAATATAGGCATTTTGGCTCTCTTTCTCTAAACTTATTCACATATAACCGGATTTGAAAAAACCCAGGGACGCTTTTTAAAGTAAGCCTCAAACCTGTATTTTCCCGGTTCTAAATTTTCCAGCTCAACTCCCGCAGATTTCTCTTCCACAAGGATTCTACCATTTCTGATAACTCTTATCACCGCTTTTTGAGGAAGTTTTATCTCAAGTTTTTCAGCTTCCTTAAAGCTGACTCTTTCACCCGGAAATATGTCCAGGTCACCGGTTTTTACCCTGAAACTAAAATTATCGTGATTTTTAGTCCATATCCTGTTTACTATGATGTTATTTCCGCATTTCAAAGCGTTAAAAATTTGTTTTTTGGCTTCATCAAAGTCAGAAGACAATTTTTCCCTGAGAATTAAATAATTGGTGACGGTTTTAAAGGAATCATAATATGGGAAAATCGTAAAAATACCCACATTAAAGGCATGTGTATCCAGTCCGCCTATAGCGGCGGTAACTTCCCCGTTTTCGTTGTTTATATAATCCCACCATTGCAGTACATTGTCTGTAGGGCCTTTTAAGAGGTGATTTTTCAGAAGCAAATTATAGAAATTCAGGCGTTTATTATAGTTATCTACCCAGTCTGAGGAGTAATTCCAGATTTCAATGCCGTCAAAGCCTCTTATATTCCAATCTGACCATCTTAAGGGACGGTATTTATTCTTGCGGGAAAGACTCTCGTCAGGATGAGCCACAAATCCTATTCCTCCCTGTTCTTTAACGGCATTAATATATTCATGAGGGTTTTTAGAAGCGGGAATTGTGTCTGTCAGGCCGAAAGCAAGGTAATGATCACCGTCATCAGGCGTGACTTCTTCCCCTATAATTACGGCAACCCCGTCATACCATCCTTCTTCGTTATTATGCAGTCCGGCCAGGTTGTTATGGTCGGTTATTATTATCCAGTCCAGGCCTGCTCTTTTTGCATCCTCTGCTATCTGGGGGATCGTCCCTGTTCCGTCTGAATACGTGGTATGCAGGTGAAGAGCGCCTTTGCTTATAAATCTCATAATCAGTAATCTCTAAGCCATTCAAGTTTATATTACAAAAAAAATAGTATTTTGGCCAAACAAGAGCAAGCTGCAATATTCACCCAACCTGCTCTTATTTATGCTTTTTTAAAGTATTTTTATACTTTAAGATACGATTTTGCGCCGTCAAACATTGAATTGATAAGCTGTGCGTTTGATATGACGTCGATTCCCCCAAGAATCATATACTGCTGCATTCTGGCTTCCCAGTAAGGGTAAATCTCCTCGGCGGAAATTTCTAAAATTTCACAGATGGAATACAGGTGATTCCAGTCAAGAGGCAATGGCAATGCTCCCCGCCATAAATCAACAATTTCCACGCGCTTTTTCCTGGGGAACTTTTTGATCAGCTCAAGGTTTGACATCCCCATTTCTTTTTGTTTGTCTTTTAAAAACTGGGTACCCGGGTCAATAAGACGAGGCTCTTCTGATATCTTATACTCCGGAAAGTCCTCAGGTTGAATATCCATTACCACCGCAATTCTCTCCAGCGTGGTTGTCCTTGTGGAAAACGGCACTGTTTTGTCGATAAGGCTGTAAACGTATGAAAGCGTAACACCTATCATTTCCGCAAAATCTTTTTTGTGGAGCCCGGCTTCTTCCAAAAAGCTTATCAGGTTCTCACTGCTGTCTGTTACGGCCATTGAGCTTTCCTGTCCTTTTTCCTGCAATTTTTTACCCTCCCTAATTGTCCCTATAATAAATGTTTTGCTGAAGAATAAATAAAACTATAAGTCTTCTAGTATATAAAATAGTATTACATTAGTTTGTTTAATGTTTAAATTAGATAGTTGATTAAATAATGTATTTTTTTAGGTAAAAATTTTAAGAATAAATTTTAATATACAATAGAACTGAAATATAATTATTCTGTTTATTAGTGGTCTTAAAAAGTTTTCGTTAAATGGAATTAAAATTCAACGCTGTATCACCACCCCCTTAATCCGCCTCCTCAAGGAGGGGGAAGTAGATTCAGGGAGGGGCTTTGCCCCGAAATGCGGACAGCGTCGCCTGCTTCGCAACCCTCCACTCAACCCCAAAATTTAATTTTGATATAATAATTTGCAATTAATGTTTATTTATTAAACTTGAGTTGCGAATTAGCCAAAAGCCAGGATATGACTATGCAACATTTGCCAAAAAATTATAGAGAATCGAAAAGAGGCGGAGCCTCTTTTCCACCTATAGGGTGGCTGT
>JANQIY010000143.1 GCA_028281965.1 Candidatus Gastranaerophilales bacterium | reverse complement strand
TCAGATTACTGGCACGACCTTGTAACACACCTTTTTATCATACATTACAATTTATCATTAAGAATTTAACCACTACCACTTTTTAAACAACCAAAAAATGTTATAAAATATTAAAATGGCCGGTAAATCCAAGTTACTTTTAATATCGACAATAATCCTTATGACGGTATTTTTCTTTAAATTCCGGGGGCAGGCTGAGATTCCCCTTAAAGAAAACCTGAATAGTATTATTAATGGGAGCGGTTTAAGCAAGACCGCTATAATATCAATTTCCGTAAGACGTGCGGAGTCAGAAAGCGTTGTTTATGAGAGGCATCCTGACCTGCTGCTTCATCCTGCCTCTACGCTTAAAGCGTTTACGACTCCTGTTATGCTCAAGTACCTGGGCATTAACGGCGAAATAATAACAGGTTTATACAAATACAAAGATGATTTTTATTTAAAACTATCGGGAGATCCTCTTCTTACTGAAAAAGAGCTGTTATCCATGTTTGAAAACCTTAAAGCAAAGGGGGTAAACCGGATACAAACCGTGTTATTTACAGATGACAGCGCGATTGACAATATTCCTTGGGGGATAGGCTGGATGTGGGATGATGAAAATAATCCCTATATGCCGAAATTCAATTCCTACAATCTTGATAACAACCTGGTAAAGGTAAAAGTGAGTCCCGGCAGGAAAAATCTTCCTGCCAATGTTAGCATAGAACCTGATTTTCCGCTAAAAGTAATAAATACAGCGGTGACTACTTCCGATAAAACGGATATTTCCATTGAAAGACCCTTCTGGGTTGATCCGGAATTTATCTATATAAAAGGGGAAATTGCCTCTTCCGTACAAAAAACCTTTCCCGTGGCAAGCCCTGAAAAGTTCTTTATTTATCGGCTAAAGAGTGTTATTAAAAACGCAGGTATTGGGTTCAGCGGGAATATTAAAAAGGCCCGGGTTCCGACTGGGGCGGTTTTGGTTGAAAAAATAAGCCATGGTGTTATTGATGAAATTTCTCATATAAACCGAAAAAGTAACAACCTTGCCGCAGAAACCCTGCTTAAGCTCACAGGAGGCAAGTTTTCAGGGAAAACAGGGACTACAAAAGACGGCCTAAAAGCTTTTAGACAATTCTATAAAGAACTCGGCATTGATACTGATAAGCTTTTCATAGTAGACGGGAGCGGGGTTTCGCATAACGACTTAATCTCTACCGGCTGGATGTCTTTGGCTTTATGTAAATTATACAAACAACCGGAATTTGAGATTTACAAAAATTCCCTTGCAAGACCGGGCACTGACGGTACTCTTGATAAGAGATTTAAAGGCCTGCCAGGAAGATTATGGGCTAAAACAGGTACCCTGGCTGGAATAAGCGGCATTACCGGATATATTAAAGCAGATTCCGGAAAAGTTTATACATTTGCCTTACTTATTCAAAATTACAAAGGCAGTTCTGCAGCCGCAAAGAATCTTGAAGATAAAATTGTTAAAAACCTTATTAAGTAGTAAACAAAAAATTTTGGTAGTGGTTAAATTCTTAATGATAAATTGTAATGTATGATAAAAAGGTGTGTTACAAGGTCGTGCCAGTAATCTGA
>JANQIY010000142.1 GCA_028281965.1 Candidatus Gastranaerophilales bacterium | reverse complement strand
ATTTATGATTTTGCAAAATTTATTTCAATAAAATTTAAATTTTAACTCTATTTAAAACCTTGTTATAATTGCTTTTAAGCTAATTCGCGACTCGAGTTATTTAGAATAAAGTATCTTTAGTAAAGGAAAATTCAAATGTCGCATCTACACATTCCGGATGGAATAATTTTAATATGGCTGTGGGTTCTTGGCTATGTCATAGTCGGGATTTACTTTTTTATTATGTATAAACATTTTAAAACCACGGCAAACTACAGGAAAATAACGCTGGTAAGCGTACTGGGAGCGTTGATGCTGCTTACAATGTCGATTCCCATCCCGATTGCGCTTCCCTATCACCTGAACCTGTCAGCGCTTTCAGGAATCCTTGTCGGCCCTTTTTACGCCGGGCTAGCTATATTCTGCGTTAATCTCATCTTAGCTCTTGTAGGGCACGGAGGAATCACTATAGTCGGCCTGAATACGGTCATATTAGCCTCAGAAGCCGTGATTGCTTTTGTTTTGTTCAGGTTATTGTGGAAAGTTTTCAAAAACATATTTTCGGCGGCTTTTATCGCAACTTTTACAGCTCTTGTATTTTCGACATTTTTAACTGTAGCGGTAGTATACGCCGGTACTCAGGGCTTTGCTTATATGACGAATAAACACCACGGCGGCTGCACTAATTGCAGTATTCGTCATGACCTGGCCGGTCATTATGATAAAATAGAAACTTTTGATATAAAAAGGTTTATCATGCTTATCCTGATTACGGGAATACCGGGATGGACGCTGGAATCTTTCCTGTCTGCATTTATAATCAGTTATATAAACCGGGTAAAGCCTGATATCCTTGAAAATAAAGGGACTTAAAACGTGAAAATTATAGATATAGACTATTATGCGCAGTTTGGCAAAAGCTGGTTAAACAGGGTTCCGGTGTGGAGTAAGCTTTTTGGCGTATTTTTTGTCTTAACCGCAGTTGTGTTATCGACAAACGTATACTTTTTAGGTTGTTTATACCTGGTATTGCTCCTTATTACCCTTATTTCCTCAGTCCCAGGCTTTAAGATAATTAAAATATCGTTGTATCCATTGATATTTTTAATTTTATTCCTTGTTTCAATCCAGAACCTGACCCTGCAAACAGCTTTAATGTTTATATTTAAAGCGGTAAACGCATCCACTTCACTTGTGCTTCTTGTTTTTACAACGAGTTATACAAAAATTTTTGCGGCGTTAAGCCGAATTTTGCCGGAATTCATGGCAAATATCCTATTTTTAACTTACAGGTCAATATTCATCCTTGCAAAAACCATGGAAAACCTTGTGGATATGCTGAAATTCCGGGGGAAGCCGTCATTGGGAAACCCGGCGTTGTTTCTCAGCACAATTGGCAATATTGTAGGTTTTTTTGTTATAAAATCAATACAGACCAGCGAAAATCTTTATGACGCAATGAAATTGCGCGGATTTTCCGACAGGTTTACCTATTTAAAAGAAAAATAAGGCAAGAAATGGACAAAATCGTAGAAATTAACTGCCTGGAGCATATTTACTCCGATAAGACAAAAGTTGAAATATGCGGGATCGAGCTGGCGGTAAACAGCGGGGAAAAAGTCGCTGTGCTTGGGCCTAGCGGTTCAGGGAAAACCACAATCCTGAAACACATAACCGGGCTTTTATCCCCATCAAACGGAACGGTCAGGGTTTTCGGGGTCGATCCTTCAAAAGAGTACTCAAAAATCAGGAATAAAATCGGTGTGATTCTGCAAAATGTCGAGGAGCAGCTTATAGGCCCGACGGTACTTGAGGATGTGATGTTTTCCCCGCTGAATTACGGGTATTCCCGCAAGGAATCGGGGGAAATGGCTGAAAATATATTGTCAGAGCTTGATATAACTCATTTAAAAGACAAGATTATCCATTATCTTTCAGGGGGAGAGAAGAGAAAAGTTGCTCTTGCCGGAGCTTTGGTGATGAATCCTGAGCTTTTAGTCCTTGATGAGCCGTTTTCAGGGCTTGATATCAAGACAGAGCGGTCTTATGTCAGGATAATTAATGATATTTGCCGGAAAAAGCGGATCAGTGTGATAATTTCCACCCATAATGTTGAAACCATAGCTGATTTTGCTGATACCATATACCTGATTTCCTCAAAAAACAACATTTCCAGAAAAGGAACCCCGAAAGAGCTTTTCAGCAGTCCTGAAGAGCTTGACAGCTTTAACCTTGAAGAACCTGCGGTAATTAAGCTTTTTAACAGGCTGAAAGAAAACGGTATTGACGTGGAAATCCCAACAACCCTTGATGAAGCTCTAAATTCCCTGCTTTCCAGGCTTCGTTAATTTTAAATTTTTGCTATTAGATTGGTCTAAAAAGTTTTCGATAATTTGAGAAAATTCCAAAAAGTACAATTCGTGATTCTGGTTATTTAAATTCTGACCGGGATTTTGGTTTTGTTTAAATAATTTTTCAAATCCCTGATTTTTATAGTGTCAAAATGGAAAATTGATGCCGCAAGCGCAGCATCCGCAGCTCCGTAGTCAAAAACTTCGCTGAAATGCTCCATTACCGGGCCTGCTCCGCCGGATGCTATTACCGGAAGATTGGTATTCAAAGAAACCTGACGTGTTAATTCCAGGTCAAAACCTTTTTGCGTGCCGTCTGCATCCATTGAGGTCAAAAGAATTTCGCCGGCGCCCAGTTTCTCAATAGTCCTGACCCAGTCCATTACCTTGATATCAGTTTTCTTTTGACCGGCATTAATGTAGACATACCAGTCATCTTCCTCTCTTTTGGCGTCTATTGCGATAACTATACATTGCGAACCAAACGCTTTTGAGGCTTTTTCGATAATTTCAGGATTTTTTACGGCGGCCGTATTTAAAGATGCTTTATCTGCGCCTGCAAGAAGGATATTTCTTATATCCTCAATACTCCTTATGCCCCCGCCTACTGTAAGAGGAATGAAAACCCGCTTTGAAACATTTTCCACCACATTTCTGATTGTATCCCTGCCTTCGTTTGTGGCGGTTATGTCCAGGAAAACTATTTCATCAGCGCCTTCTTCAGAATATCTCGCCGCCAGGCTTACAGGGTCTCCAGCGTAGCGGAGGTTTAAGAAGTTTACGCCTTTTACTGTTTGCCCGTCCTTAACATCCAGGCATGGGATTATTCTCTTGGATAACATAGGTTTTCTCCTGAGCTGAAATTCATATCGAAGGTTGTTAATCAAATTATATAATAAGAAATATACCTAGGATAGAATATACACAACTGCAAGGATATTATTAAAAAAGTGAGCAAAAATTCCCGGCATTACAGAACCTGTTTTATGCCTGGCTATTCCAAGAATTAAACCTATCGCCGTAACTGAAACCATTGCGGCCCCAAATTCCAGGTATTGCGTGTGAGAAACTCCAAAAATCAGCGCGGTTATCAGGATTCCCCAAAAAACGCCTGTTTTTTTTATGATAGCCGGCTGCATAAAGCCGCGGAAAAAAATCTCCTCCACTATCGGCGCGAAGAAAATAGCAAGAATCGTAAACCATCTCAACCTGTCGCCCGTCATCTGGGAGTAAGGATTTCCCTGGTTTCCGCTGTCAAACAGCGAAAAAAACAGTCCGATAAACGTAGTGGTTATCAGAATTATCGCTGTTACAAGGATGCCCCTGTTAACAAAGCCGGGCATTCCGGAACGCGTAATACCGAAGGCTTCAGGAAAGGATGTATTATATTTCTTGGTCACTATAACGTAGACTAAACCAAGAATTGACAGCGATAATAATGTTTGAAAGGCTACAGTATAAACTATTCGGTCTACATCGAGGTTTGTGTATAACAAACCGCCCGCAAAAATTATGGAAAGAATAAAAACGCAAAAATATACAAATACAACATCAGATATTCCCCACGGGACTTCTGATTCATGCTGGATTTCTGAATGGTATGACGCGCTCTGCCAGTTTTCCATTTTTATTATCTGTATCCTGAATAACTCCGGTAATTGATTAGGGGTTAAAAATTTAATAATATTAATATTCTGGTGAATTTGATATTATTTTATAAGGATAGTTAGTTTAGAATTTTAATGTTATGAAAAAAATACCATTTTTAATATTGGAAGTTTGCATAGTTTTTAGTCTTATTTCAATAATAGTATATTTTGGAATAAATAAGTATAACAATTTGTTTAATGATCTGCCAAAATATGAGGTTAAATTTAATGATATAGACGGGCTAGATATAGGTTCTCCTGTTAGACTTGCGGGGGTCAGGATAGGGCATGTGGTTAAGCAGGAATTAAAGGATAATGGCGTAATTATCACTTTTAAAGTGATTAACAAGAATGTTGCAATCCCGAAAAATTCAACGGCAGGGATTGAATTCTTCGGGCTTGGAGGAACCAAGTCACTTGAAATACAACCTCCCCAGGAAGACGGGGCGCCGGATAGTCCATTGCTAAAACCTGTTAATCCATTGAGGTTCAACTCATTGATGGAAATGGTCAATACCCTGGCGGAAGTTACTCTTGATTTTTCCAGGTCCCTGTTTTATTTTTTGGATGAAAATGCGCAAGATTTTGGCACAATTATAAAAAATGCTCCTTTTTATCTTCAACAAAAAAGCTATGAGCTTGAAAAAACAGGCGAAACAATCGAAGAAAAAAGTGAGCAAACTATTGAAAGAACAAAAGAAATAAAGGAACTGGTAAAAGAAACCAGTGATAATCTTGAAAATGTGCGAAAAACCCTGAGCAACCTGGCAACGGAAGAAGAGATAAAAAATGGAATTGACCAGCTGAAAGTAACAACTGAAAACCTCGCTGATATGATAGAAAACGGCGATGCAAAAAAGAAAATTGGAACCATAAATGACAAAATTATAGTATTCAATAAAAAAGCAAGGGAACTTAACAAAAAAATAGGCAAAATTAAAAACCGCGAAGTTGGTTATCTAAGGGAGTTTAGCGATTCACTTAAAAAAACGGCTGATAAAATGCAAAAATTGATTGATTCCCTGGAAAAAAGATCCAATTCTTCTAAATAACCCCAATGACAGGTTAGCTAAAAATCAATCATAGCATGAAGCAGACTACAAAAATTCTTAGCCGCCGCCTTTGCGGCGCCAAAGAATTTTTTCCGCTGTCCTTAACAGAAGCAGACTACAAAAACTCTTAGCCCGTGATTCAGGCTTGCTTCCCTGCATTTTTATATAACAATTTATAAAAATGCAGGGAAGCAAGCCGTTTTGGGTAGGGCTTCGCCCTACACCTAACCCTTAAAGTATTTCTATTATTGCTTTTCATCATCATTTATTAAATCCTGTTTATTTTCTCAGATCACTATAGGTCAATGCAGTAGTGCTTTGACACATTAATCATAGAGGGTAATGTCATTCCGCACTTGAGAAGCCTGCCCCGTGCTTGACACGGGGGATCTATCCAGTTAGCACTAAATACTATCAGTATTATAGCGAAGTTGCTTAGACCCCGTGTCAAGCACAGGGTGACAAATCTGTAATTACAGGTAATTCAA
>JANQIY010000111.1 GCA_028281965.1 Candidatus Gastranaerophilales bacterium | reverse complement strand
TAGGGTGGCTGTGCGCGGCAGCGGGAGCTAACGCAGTAGCTCATTCATGGGTGGGTTTTGGCAAATGTTGTATACATGCAATTAGCAACTCGAGTTATTAAGATATAAATTTTCAATTTTTGTCAGGTTTCGAGTTATTTTTTATTAAAACTAAAACCTCATCCTTTCCTACCATTTTAAGGTTATTCCTGGCAAGTTCCTCTATCCCCTTATGTGAGGAATATACTTTAAACTGGTTTTTAAGTCTTTTATTTTTTTCAAGCGAGATTTTATTAAGCGTTTCAAGCCTGTCAATTTTTCCATTAAGTACGATAAAGCGGGTAAAATTAAACAAAGACCCATATAAAAACTGTATCAGGCATACCAATAAAACTATAGTACAAAAAAAGTAGTATGCCCTTTTTTTGTAAACTTTTCTTAATTGTTTTTTTGACCTGGCTAAATTTTCCATTAAACACTTTTCATAATAGCTTTAACTATAACTTTAAGCTTGTTTTCTAATTTTAAATAAGGATGGAATTTATGTCCAGTTTAATAATTTTTTAGTACCTTTATGCCTGTTAGGGACTTTACAAATTTATCTATTTTATGTAAACTTTAAAAGTCAGAAAAGTAGGATGTAAAGAGTATGTCTGCAATAAATCTTTTTACCCAGTCAATGAATACAAGAAGGGCCAGTAATGCGGACTTTGAGATGCAAACTACCGCAAATAGTATGCTTAACGGCGTAAGACAAGCTGGTAAATTAAGTTTTGGCCATAATAACCTGCAGTCCCTGCAGGAAGCTGAAAATGCTAATATTGCAAAAATGCAGACATTGAGTCTTATAAGAAAAATTTCAACTGCCATGGCTGAATCAGCAGGAAGAAGATTGGATATTCTTGCATAATTTATGTAATTTATAAGCTTAAAAAAAGGAAGGTTTTTCTTATAAGAAAAACCTTCCTTTTTTTAAGGAGTAAACAATAAAAACTTAAGTGTTTTTAAAATTTTCAAAAATTCATTCTCCCTCCACCCACCCAATTTTTTCTTTGGTCTCGCTTCCCT
>JANQIY010000110.1 GCA_028281965.1 Candidatus Gastranaerophilales bacterium | reverse complement strand
AGGGTGGCTGTGCGCGACAGCGGGAGCTAACGCAGTAGCTCATTCATGGGTGGGTTTTGGCAAATGTTGCATACATGCAATTAGCAACTCGAGTTATATACATTTTGAAAAAATTTTGTAATGTAAAATAGAGAAATTTTTATAGGTGGCAACTTGAGTTTTAGTTTATTAATCATCTTTTACCTCTATAAACTTTTCATAATCTTCAACGCTTCCTCCTGACAGGCAGCATTCAATGATTTTTTGCCCCAGGTCATCTAACTCGGGCTGAAGGAATTTATTAACCTGTTTATGGAAAAACTCTGTTAATATCCGTGCCCCTGCATCATAAGCCTCTTCTCCGACTTCAGGCTGCTTTTCCACTCTTAATAATACTGAAGGGATTGTAACTCCTTCAATGCGGATAGACTTTAATGAATAACCCAGTAAAGAACACCTGGAAGGGATGAGCTGCCCGGGTAAAAACGGGGCAAATCCTCGACGGGCCAGATAGTCCCTGGCTAACCATTGAGGCATAAAGCCTGTTTCCCAGACCCCTACATATTGGTTTGGTGTCAGTATATAACGTGTTCGATATGAATTAATAAATTGATTTAAGAGCAAATTTGCCTGGTCGACTTTTTTACCTGTGGTAAAAGGCCAATAACTTCCGACACCTTCACTGTTCATTGAATCCGTGTCAACAATGCTTGGGTTTGAATAACCTCTGGGCGCAACTAAACGCCATAGCCATGCCAGAGCCGGCGGCATAAAATGAAAAAGGCCCAGAATGCCGTATGTTGGGTTTTCTCTGGAACAAGGCGGAGTTCTCACTCCAAAAGACCTTACATCAATTGCTACTTTTTCATTTACTACTGAAGGAACAATATCCCTTGGTAAAATAACTCTTGGATTTGGGCAGAGTTTTCCCGGTTCATCTTCTGTATGTTCCCAGATTAAAGCGGTACTTCCTGCAACTGCATCCAAATTCAGAAAGAGTAAAGGTTTTGAAGGCGCAACCGTTAATTTTTCAAGATCATGATCAGTTCCATAATCTTTAATATGGTCAACACGGACAAACCAGGCATTTTCCGCATCCATTATTCTTAATTTCCCGTCATTTTTTTGAAAAGATGGGTGGCACAAGCCCATATCATCACATACAGGGTTAAGATCGCAGGTTCTATTTATTTCAAGAAATATTTCATCGCCGTTAATGATATTTTTGCCAACCCGGATCCTGCCGTCAGACATACGGTGCGGCTGCTGAAGCATTTCGCTTTTTCCGCCTCCGCTAGCGCCTTCATGCATAAAATGAACAAAATTATCATAAGGAGTAATAACCTGTACCGCTGAGCAATGAGCTGTAACCCAGTTATTTTGAGCTCCAACATGAATTAAAGCCCCATATACCCCTTTTTTTGCGCTTGGACCAGGATATAAATTATATGAAAATATTTCATGCTGGGCAATTCGATTATGTACTACAACCTGTTTGCCCTCAAAATGGGTGTGCCGAAACGCAGGAGCTACATATATTATAGACTTTGGTTCAAAAGGACGGTTTATCTCTTTTAAATCTACCACTCCCTGCAATAAACCAAGACCAAAAGCAAAAAATCCCGCATTTGCAGGGCATATTGCCAGGGCATCTCCCACTAATCCGGATTGTCCCATTTCAAAACAAAATACCGCGAGCTCCTGCTCTGAAAGCCAGGAAAAAGTTTCTTTTCTCAGGTTTTCAAACGGGTAATCAAATTTGTCATTAAAGCGTGGTTTATCAGTGGCTCCTTCATCTGCAACAAGCAGGCAATTCGGATCTCTTCTACGCATATATAATTCCGGGTAATTAACACTTAACCCGTTTTTTACACGTACAACCTCAGCTTCAAGAACTTCGCTCCCGTCAGGAAGTTTGGAAACTACGTTCCATTCTTTATTTTCCTTCACTCCGCACGCTAAAGCCTCAAGCTCTTCTATATTGGAAGCAACCTTAACAGAAGGCGCTGCGCTTAATATTTCCCGGACATCTTCCGGCAACTTAATTTGGTCAATAACGTTAATACTTTCAATCATGATCTTCTCCATAAAATATACTAATAAGGCTATCAATAAGACATTTGGACCCAACAGGACGCTTTACATGACTGGTGAGAAACGCCCGTTAATAAAAATAATATTCATAAATCGGTATGGCGAAAATGAGCTCTTTAGCTCCTGCTTTCGCAAGTGAGAGCGACGTTTCCGGTAAAATCCGGCTTTTCCTGCGGCAGCATAGTCTCATTCATGCCTGCGGCAGCCTGGACTTATTCATGCCGGTTTTATCGGAAACTAACTCATTCCAGTATAACTCAATACAAGAAGCACAATACACGAATTATCTTTCGTGTGTCAATAAAGCATTGATAAAAACCGGGAAGTATTACAAAAATAGTGATGGACGTAAAATGATATATGGTGAATAAAATGCGAAAGTATTCGCTAAAACCCGGAATGTAAAGAATTTTATAATCTTAATAAACTTGAGTTGCTAGAAGCGGTCTCAAAAATGAATAAGATTTCTTAGCAAAATGATAATACAGCCCAAATGAACAAAAGCAAGGTAATTTTCAGGTTTGTATTCCCATCTAACAACAATACGCCTGAAATTATGCAACCAAGCAAATAGTCTTTCAACTTTCCATCTTCGTTTGTAACGTCTTAATTTTCTACCATCTTGAGTTTTTGGTTTACTGCGATTTTTTCTGTGAGGAGCAATAAGTTCAATATTTTGTTTTTTAAGCTCTGTATCAAGCGGATCACTATCAAAAGCTCCGTCTCCAATTAGTTTTTTAGGCTTTTCCCTTGTAAAAACATTAGAAATTGTTTCTTGAATTAATTTTGTTTCGTGAGGACTTGCGCTTTCAATTGATATTGAGGTTGGTAAACCATGTTCATCTGTAATTGCCATGATTTTAGAACCTTTTCCACGTTTAGTTTTTCCAACTTTTTGTCCCCTTTTTTAGCGGATGAAAAGCTTGCGTCTATAAAGCATTCTGCTAAATTCAAAAGACCATCATCTTCTAACTCAATAGCAATTTGTTTCATTGCTTTAAGTAAAATTCCATCTTTTATCCATTCTTGGAGGCGTCTATGACAAGTTTGATATGGGGGATAGTCTTTTGGCATATCTTTCCATCGAGCACCAGTTTTTAAAACCCATAATATACCTTGCAATATTTTATTGTCATTTTGACGAGGACGCCCTTTCCCAACAGGGGATGGTTTCGTATATCTATTTAAAATTTCGAATATTTTTCCCATTGTTTTTCGGTAAGTTCTATTTCATCACCTCCGAAAAACATTTAACACTATTTTTCTTAACTTTTAATCAGACAAAAGTATTTTTGACCTTTAGAAGGGAGGGGGTTGGGTTGTAAAATTTTCGCTTTTACAAATTAATTCGCGACTCGAGTTAATTAGGAAATTGATTCAAAAATTTTTAAAACTGTTATTTTTTTACCGGTTTGAGTATAATTCCTAATATATGAAAAAAGATGCATGTATATAAGAGGTTGTTTAAATGATAAAAGTATTAACATCTGTTTTTATGCTGGCTTGTATGTTTTTATGCTTTTCAACGGGCGTTAAAGCTGAAAATAAATTAACAGCTCCTTTTAAAGCGCCGTTTTCTATTTTTGGGAGTAAAAAGGATAAGGATAAAGAAAGTAGCCAACAATTGGATGCTAATGCGGAGAAAAACGTGCAAACAACTCCAAAACAAAAACCTATCATTGTTTATGACTCTAAAAATACTCTGGGCGTGACTTATCTGGAAAATGCCGTAAGCAAAGCCGAGTTTTATATTGAAGAAAAGGATTTTGAATCAGCAAAACAAGTATTAGAGGAAATTAGCGAGTGGGTTTATGATGCTACAGAATATCATACTGACCTTTTTAAAACACTTAGCAACCTGGAAAACTCTGAAGAGCAAGCAAATATAGAAAGAAACCTTGCCATTCAGTTTGCTGTACTAAGGGATAAGACTTTATTCCTGGAATCCAGAATTCATCTTGAAAATGGAGATAAAAAGCAGGCAATTGAAAACCTGGTGGAGGTTGTAAGGTCACAACCATCAACGGAACTGGGTTTTAAAGCTTATGAATCGCTTCAAGAAATAGGTTTTACCTATAAAATTGAATATGAAATGATTGATGAATAAATAAAAAACCCGGACAAATTTAAAAATAGGGAGGAATAATGGTTTTTTTAAAGGAAATAACTCAAAGATATAGCGTAAGAAATTATTCTGAAAAAGAAGTCCCTGATGAGGTTATAAGAAACATTCTGGAGGCGGGCAGGCTTGCGCCGTCATGGATGAATATCCAATGCTGGCATTTTATAGTTGTAAAAGACGCTAGAAACAAAGCTCTTTTATCTCAATTATCTCACGGACAACCGCATGTAGAAAACGCTTCCGCAGTTATCGCCTGTTGCGGGGATAAAGACTGCTGGGAAGAAGAGATTTTCAGAAAAAATCTTGAGAATAAAAAGGGCCTTTCAGCTGAGAGAATGGAAATAATGTTAAAAAATCCGGCTTTTAACCCGAAACTGAAAGGCAAGGATGCGGTAATCGCACGTACAATAGAGCAGTTAACCTATGCTATTGCTTATATGACGCTGGAAGCCGAAGCTAATGGAGTCGGAACAACGATAATTGGCGGTCTGGGCAATGAGCTTACCGGCTCAGTCCCGGAAGTTAGGGAGCTTGCCAGAAATACTTTTGAAATTCCGGAAAATACAGAAATTTATGCGCTGCTAACCCTGGGATATCCCTCAGAAAGTTCACAAAAGCCGGAAAAAACCAGAAAAACTTTTGATGAAGTTATTTCCTGGGGATTTTACGGAAATAAAAAATTTTCTTAGAAACTGTCCTGTTAAAGCCTGTTCAATGGATGTAATAAGCTCCAATGATGGGTTAACTGAACATTTCACCGTTTTTTGAAAAATGTAAACATTTGTAAAAAGGCATTAATTAAAAATGTCACTTTTTTTCTTCACAAGTTTTAAAAAGATAGAAGAAAATCAAAACTATTAAAAATTAACAATATTCTCAATAACATTTTTCAAAAAAGGAGAAAAAAATGTCTCAGCCACATGCGTTAACACATCATCCTAATAATTATATTGAAGAAGTAAAAAAAGCTAAACAAAACGCTCATTTAATAAATACAGCTATAACAGCAGGTGGAGCTGTATTAACAGGAGCTGCAGCAGTAGGTGTTAATGAAGCTATAAAAACAAAAAAAGCTAAAAAATTAGGTAAATCTGTGGCTGAGCAGACCAATTCTATAAAAAAATCCATAATCCCCAAAGGAAGTTCTGTTGATAAGCAAATTACTGCTTTAGTAAACAACAAAACAGTGAAATCAATCAGTTCTTTTGTTTCCAACAAAACACAAAAAGTTGTTAATTATGTTAAAGGGATGAACAAAAAAGTAGCTCTGGCAGCAGGCGCAGGTATTGCCTTAGTAGCAGCGGGCGGCATCTATAAGGCCGGGCAAATTGAAGGCCGTGATAAGGATGCTAATGAATTCATTAAAGTTGCAAATAAATTTACGGAAGCTCTTATGGAGGTAAAGGACTCTATTCTGCTTTTAATTATAGATAATAATGAAAATGAATAGCCAAAAAGGACAACCTAAACACCAATAAACACCATGAACACCGATAACGTAGCTAGGTATCAATCAGCAGGCATAGGTCTGCTGTTTTTATTTTTCCCGGTTATTTTTAAAGCGGCCTTGAAAATCAAGGCCGCTTTTTAAGGAGTAAACAATAAAAACTTAAGTGTTTTTAAAATTTTCAAAAATTCATTCTCCCTCCACCCACCCAATTTTTTCTTTGGTCTCGCTTCCCT
>JANQIY010000108.1 GCA_028281965.1 Candidatus Gastranaerophilales bacterium | reverse complement strand
AGGGAAGCGAGACCAAAGAAAAAATTGGGTGGGTGGAGGGAGAATGAATTTTTGAAAATTTTAAAAACACTTAAGTTTTTATTGTTTACTCCTTAATTTAACATAAAACTTCATTGTTGTCAGAAGCTGCAAAGTACCCGGGTTCTAACAGCCGGCTAAGTCTTGAGAGGCTAAAACATACCGTAAAATAAACAAAAGCAATGAAAACCAGGATTTCAAACTCGTGATAAGTCCTCTCATAAACAATTTCGCCTGCTCTTGTCAACTCTATCAGCCCGATTGTGGAGGCAAGAGAAGTATCTTTAATCAGCGCTATAAACTGGCTAACAAGAGCAGGCACCATTCTTTGAACAGCTATAGGGAGAATTATGTACTTCATCCGCTGAAATCCTGTTAATCCAAGACTTACGGCAGCATCAACATGCTCTTTTTCTATAGAACCAAGCCCGCTGCGGATAATTTCCGCTATATAAGCTGAAGTGAAAACCACCAGCGCAAGACAGGACGAGGCAAAAAACGATGATTGAGCCCCCATTATATAAGGTAAAAAACCAAAATGTATAAAGAAAATAAACAAAATTAATGGAATACTTCTTACAGATTCAATATAAGCGGCAGTAACCAGGCTGATAACCGGAATTTTCAGGTGCCTGGTAATTCCAAGCAGGGTACCCAATACCATACTCCCGGTAATTGATAAAACAGCAAGCTGGAAAGTCATTGCCAGCCCTTTCATAAGGAATCCGAAATTTTCAGGTATGACTTCCCAATGC
Organism: Candidatus Gastranaerophilales bacterium; assembly: GCA_028281965.1. Classification (GTDB taxonomy): domain Bacteria; phylum Cyanobacteriota; class Vampirovibrionia; order Gastranaerophilales; family UBA9971; genus JANQEB01. The sequence continues at coordinate 10,145 of JANQIY010000108.1, read as the reverse complement.
ATTATGTCCTGACTTCCTTTCCATGAAATTCTACATACTTTTCAATCAAATTGGATGCAAGCGCAATAATACCGGTAAGTGTCATATAAAGTACTACACCGACCAGGAAAAACTCAAAAAACCGGAAATCATCAACAGCGCCTTTATAAATTACATAAAACAGGTCTGATACCGAAATAAAACTTACCAGCGAGGAGTTTTTTACCAGGTTTATAAACTGGCTTCCCAAAGGAGGTATAACGACCCTGATTGCCTGGGGAAAAATGATGAGGATAAAGGATTGCAGCCTATTGAACCCCAGTCCTTTTGCTGCTTCATATTGTTCTATGTTAACGGAATTTACACCTGAGCGCAGGACTTCAGAAATATAAGCCCCGGTATAAATACTCAATGCAATTATCCCGCAGGTAATGGGGCTTAAAAAAGCGCCCAGGCCAGGTAATGCCTTGTAAACAAAGTAAATCTGGATAAGCAGGGGAGTATTGCGTATAATTTCCACATAAGCTGTGCCTGCCGCTCTAAATGGCGTTGTACACATTGTCCGCAGGAATACAACCGTAATTCCGATTAAAAATGCCGCCAGGGAACTTATTAAAGAAATAAAAAGGGTTATTTCTATTCCCTTGATTAACGTTGGAAGCGTATCTGCGATTACATTAAAATCAATTTCATACATAATTTACTTTTCACTGTTATTGTCCAGGTTATCCGTCCATTTTGCCTCGAGCTTTGTAAGAGTCCCGTCTTCAATTATTGTCCCGAGGGTGAAGTTTACGGCTTCCCGAAAAGATTGGGCTTCTTTTCCTTTTTTAAACCCGAGGCCGTAAGGTTCCCGTGTAAGTCTTTCTTCGAGCATGACAAAATCGGGGTTTTCCGGGATGAAACCGTAAATAATGGTGTCGTCAGTGGTTAAGGCGTCGCCCCTTCCGTTTTTAAGAGCGGAAAAAGCGTCGGTATAAGTTCTAAAGCCTAAAACCACAGCATTGGGGACAATTTTTCTTATATTTTTTTCGCTGGTTGAGCCAAGTACAACTATAATCCTTTTTCCGGAAAGATCGCCTATTGACCTTATAGAACTGTCCTTTGGCACCAGTATTGCTTGTCCTGCAATATAATAAGGAATACTAAAATCTATAATTTTTTGCCTTTTGGGAGTAATAGTCATTGTTGCCGCCGCAAAATCCACGGTTCCGGATGTTATCGAGAAAATTCTGTTAGAAGAAGTTACCTGCTTAAATTCCACGGCATTTTCATCGCCAAGGATCCTTCCGGCAATTTCTTTGCACAAATCCACATCAAAGCCCTTCACTTCCTGCTGCTCGTTTATATAACCAAACGGTTTGGTATCATACTTGACGCCTGCTATAATTTTTCCCCTGGATTTTATTTCCTGAAGAAGGTTTACTTTCTGTTTTTTTTCACAACCGGTAGCAATAATCAATGTCAATAATATACCCGTAAATATGGCTATAAATTTTCTCAGGTCTTTCAATTATCCAACCTCGTTTTGAGTATGCAGTATTTCATTTTTGCTTTTAAGAATACTTTTTATGAACTTTTCGGTAATCTCATTTCCGGGAGTATTAAAAATCCTTGTCGGAGAGCCTTCCTCGATAATCCGGCCCCTGGAGAGGAAAATTATTTTATCCGCAATTTCCTTTGCGAACCCCATCTCATGGGTTACGACAACCATTGTCATTCCTTCTTTGGAAAGGGATTTGATAGTATCAAGCACTTCCTGTGTCATTTGCGGGTCAAGAGCGCTGGTAGGCTCATCAAACATCATAACTTTAGGCTGCATTGCAAGACTTCTCGCTATGGCAACCCGCTGGGCCTGGCCTCCTGAGAGCTGGTCAGGGTATTTATCAATTTTATCAAGCAGGCCGACTTTTTCCAGAAGGTACATTGTCTGGATTTCCACGTCGTTTTTGTTCATTTTTTTCACTTTTAACGGTGCAAGATTTATATTTTCCCGCACTGTAAGATGAGGAAAAAGGTTGAACTGCTGGAAAACAATACCTACTTCAGTTCTTATTTTGTTCAAATCCGTTTTCCTGGAAGTTATCTCAACGTTATCTACAAAAATTTTTCCTTCAGTAACAGGCGTAAGTCCATTAATACACTTGAGCAGAGTGCTTTTTCCGCAACCGGAAGGTCCTATTAAAGCAACAATACTTCCTTTTGCCATACTTGTGTTTATGTCTTTAAGCACACATAAACTCTTATAATATTTACTTACATTTTCCAGTCTAATCATTCTTCTTTACTTTTAGTAAATTAATAGATGGTAGATAACTTATTATTTTACAGATATTCCCAAATTTAGTCTATCAAGTCTTTAATTTATTTTTAAATGAACTTGATAAGTAATAAACAAAATTTGTTTTTTTATTGTTATATGACTGTTTTTAAAGTATAATAAAATTATTAAAGAGCTGTAAAAACTTGCATTTGGAGTTAAAAGGATATGAAAAAAGGGTTCAGTTTTGGTGAAATGCTTGCTACAATTATTGTAATTGGCATAATATGTACTCTATCCATCCCAATATTAACCCAGTCTACAAGCAATAAAGTTAATATACCTTATAAAGCAGCTTTTCAGAATGTTGAAACAGTTATAAACGAATTAATAAATGACGTTTCTATATATCCCAGCGGCGAGTTCATCGATAATACTTTTTGCGCCAATTTTTTCGGCAAAATGAATACAATAGGCTATACAAGTGCAAATTGCGTAAATACATTTGGCTCAACATTTCCTCCTGCTGCGGACAAACCTAATGCAGTAACGACAAATGGAATGAAATGGTACAATGTGGAGGAAGATTTTTCTTCCGCCAATTGTCCAAGCGGTGATCCCGGCGAATGCATAAGGATAAAAGTTGATGTTAACGGCTCGAACGGGGATAATACAGACGATATTGATATTTTAGATATTTATATCTTTAATACGGGTAAAGTCACTGTAGAATCGACAAGCACAGAAGAGTCAATCCTTTTGGATTAAAAAAAGGCTAATTTATTAATATAGCGGGTGGAGTTATTTAATTTTATCCCCTGCAAAATATGGTTGTAAGGCTGAAGGGATCACAATTGATCCGTCTTCTTGCTGGCAGTTTTCGAGGATTGCGGCAAATGTCCTGCCGACAGCAAGTCCTGAACCGTTAATTGTATGAGCGAATTCAGGTTTGTTGGTTTCTTTAGAGCGGTATCTTATACTTGCTCTTCTTGCCTGATAGTCCCCAAAGTTGCTGCAGCTGGAAATTTCCCGGTAGGCTTGCGAAGAAGGCATCCATACTTCAAGGTCATAGCACTTTTTTGCGCTAAAACCAAGATCGCCTGTACAAAGCTCAACCCTTTTATATGGAAGCTCAAGCAGCTCAAGTATTTTTTCAGCGTCGCCGGTCAGTTTTTCATGTTCTTCTGCGGAGGTTTGCGGGGTGCAGAATTTGACCAGCTCAACTTTATTAAACTGGTGCTGTCTGATAAGTCCCCTGGTGTCCTTGCCTGCAGAGCCTGCTTCCCGCCTGAAACAGGGAGTATAGGCCGTCATATAAAGCGGCAGGTCTTCTTCTTTAAGGATTTCGTCGGAATAAATGTTTGTTAAAGGCACTTCAGCGGTAGGTATAAGGAAAAGATCCTCTTCTTCACATTTATACATATCTTCCCGGAACTTGGGAAGCTGGCCTGTCCCGGTCATAGAAGCACTGTTGACGAGGTATGGAGGCATGTATTCGGTATAACCATGTTGTTTTGTGTGGATATCAAGGAAAAAGTTTATAAGCGCTCTTTCGAGTCTTGCGCCTTCGCCTTTATATATGGTAAACCTTGATTCCGAGATTTTAACCCCTCTTTCAAAGTCAAGAAGCCCTTTTTCCAGTCCTATATCCCAGTGAGGCTTTATTTCAAAAGGCTTTTGAGATGGTTTTCCCCGGGTTTTCAGGATTACATTGGCTGATTCATCAGTTCCCGGCGGGGTTGATTCGTCTGGAGCGTTGGGGATGTTTAAAAGAAAATTTTTTTGTTTTTCATTTAGCTCATTTTCTTTTTCTTCAATCGCTTTTATTTCTTCGCCTGTCTGGCGGACTTTTTCCTGGAGCTCATCAGTGTTTTGTCCCTCTTTTTTAAGTTTTCCAATTTCCTGGGAAGAGTTTTTTCTTTGGGAACGGAGATTGTCGGCTTTAACCTGAAGTTCTCTGCGTTCTTTGTCAACTTCGATGATTTCATCAATCGAAAGTTCCGGGTTCCTTCTTTTTAAAAGTTCATTGATTTTATCGGGATTTTCCCTGATTTGTTTTATGTCAAGCATTTTTCGACTCTCTTTTTTACGCCTACTTAAATACCAATTATAACTCGAAAAAACTAACCGCCGCCAAAGAATCCGACAATTTCCAGGTTGTCGCCTTCTTTTATAAATTCGTCCACGTAATTTTGCTTTTCTGTAATCTCTTTATTTTTTTCCACTACCAGCATTTTCCCTTTGATTTTCATTAAATCAAGCAGTTCTTGTATGGTTATTCCTTCGTTAACTTCTTTTTCTTCGCCGTTTAGCGTAATTTTTATTTTTTGCATTGGATTCCTCCGTTTATTTTAAATTCAAGTACTTATGCATTTGCGCTATAATTCTTACGTCTTTTAAATCCTTGAGAAACTCATTTTGCAAATCCGGAAGCTTTCCCGTTAAGTTTTGTTTGCTTTGTGGCTGCAATATAAGCTGGATTCTTTTTTTTGAAAATGACATAAGTTCCTTAACCCGGCTTATTTCATTTTGGGTAATATTTTCATTTATTATAATTTTAATAAAAAAATCGCCGTTAAAACTATTTAACGCTTTTATAAACCCGGCATGCTCTTTAAAAGGGATTGGGGCTTTCGTTGAGGATTCCAGTTTGATGTCCATTGAAACAATGTCTATTTTATCTATCAACAATTTCATTTCATCGGCTAAAATCCCGTTTGTTTCCAGGTAAGTTTTAGTATAAGGAAATTTCCCGGTAAATTCATCAAGAAATTTATTTATAAATTCCGCTTGCAAAAGGGGCTCCCCGCCTGTAAAACTTATGCTGTGATTAAGGCCGGGTTTTAATCCGGCGGTTATTTCAAGCAAGTCTCGATAATCAACAGGGTTTGCGGTTTTTTTATAATTGTTGTTTATATCGTAAATTTTGCAAAATTTATGAATCCCGGTATCTGTATCACAGTATCTGCAGGAAAAATTGCAGCCTGAAAATCTTACAAAAATCTGTTTATGTCCGATGTAAGGGCCTTCTCCCTGAATTGAGGAAAAAATTTCACTTATATTTGCGGAAAAACTGCTCATGCACATATTTTAAGCTAACAACAGCAAAAAACAAGAATTAAGAAAAATATGACAAAATATAAATGGAGTATAATAATATATCATTGATATTTTAAATAAAATTTTTATTTTATAATTAAATCAGGTTAACCGGCAAAAAGTCATTAAAAACCTTATGTGAAGTAATATTATAATTTTTTTAAAAATTCTGGTTGTAACTTAACAATTTTATACGAAACTTTTTAGGGTAATGGTCGAATATTAATATTGTGTAATTTAATAAAAACAAACCTATGAGCGATAATAAGGCAAAAAATGTAAATCCCAGGGTTATAGAAGTTTTAGAGAACCTTCCTGAGCTTCCTTCAATGCCTTCTGTTGTTGGACAGGCCTTGGACCTCTTAGAAAACCCTGAAACAGATGTTAAGCAGCTTGCAGACACTATCTCAAGGGATATATCGATGACTACCCAGATATTAAAGCTGGTAAATTCGGCATATTACGGGTTTCCTTCTCAGATAACCTCGATTAACAAGGCAATGGCACTTCTCGGGTTTGATAAAATCAAGAGCTTAATCTTGAGCGTAGCCGTAAAGCCGATGATGTTGTCTTATTCAGGAAAAGCGTTGTGGAACCACTCCCTGAGGTGTGCCGTAGGGTGTCAGCATATAGCCAGGAGCCTGGATTATGGCGATTTAGACGAAGCTTTTATTATGGGGCTGCTGCATGATATCGGAAAAACTGTTATGCAGATTTATAATAAAAAGGCTTACCCTGAAATAGATAAGCTTGTTGCTATTGGGGCGGATATTCTTGATGCTGAAAGGGCTTTTTACGGGTTTACACATACTGAAATGGGACGAGCGCTGGTAGATAAGTGGAAATTGCCGCTTATCATTGGGATTACTGCTGAACACCACCATAATCCTTTAAAATCTGAGGAGGCAGTTAGCGCAAGCATTGTATATGTTGCTGACAAGATAACACAGGAAGAATTAAAATTTCCTATTTTTGATAATGAAATAATTAACTGTTTTGATTATGAAATTCAAAGTCCTGAGGCTTTAAGAGAAGAAATTTTCGAACTTAGCAAGCCTATAGAAGCAGCTTTGTCATAGAAAAACTTTTGCTTAAAGCCTATCCAGGAAACAAAAAAATAAACGAACAATATCATTACGAGGAGGGCAGGTAAATAAGCCCAGTTATTTGATATAAAAGCTATTCTGCCCGCCGTGGTAATCTATCCGGATGGGCTGAAAGCCCATAATGTTGACTGGACAGATTGCCACGGCGGCGCGAAGCGCCGCCTCGAATGACAAATGTTTGCTCTTACCTGGTTCTGTCTATAAATTATTTCCTGGATAGGCTCTTAGTGGTCTAAAAAAGTTTTCGATAAATGGAATTAAAATTCAATAAAAAGAAATCTGAAAAATAAACTCATTTCACTATAGCTAACCCGTCATTGGGGTTTATATATCTTAAAAATTTGAGCATTCCTTATTAATTATTTATTGAATATATAATTAATATATTAAATTTTGTAACAAAAAATCAAAATTCAGAAATTAAGCCTCTTAATATTTTTTTATTATAGTGGAGGTCGAAATAATATTTTAAACAACTCAAATTTAAGTAAAAAATAATGTTAGCAGTAAAAAATTCCCTGGGAGGAGAATTATGGCGAGAGTACTTATTTCAATGCCTGACGAGTTTTTAGGAAAAATTGACAACGTAGCAGAAGAAGAGCAAAGGACAAGAAGCGAGCTTATAAGAGAAGCTCTCAGATCTTACGTAAACAGAAGAAACGTAAGAAATATAGCCACAGCTTCAAAGAACGCTGCTTTATTAGAGTCAATTCTTTAATAAACGACGGGTTTTAAAAGTTAAAAACACATGGTTTTGCCGTGTGTTTTTAGCTTTTTACGGACTTTTTCAAAAATAGCGTGCAATTCCTCGGACAGCTCAGATGATTTATTGACATTTGCCGCTATAATCCTTGCGAATTCAGCTTTTTTAAATTCGCCAAACCCTTTTTCCTTCCATAAGCGATAAAAAGTCCGGGATTTTCTCTGAGAACCCTCAATATCACAGAGGTTTATCTTTCCGGAAAGCCTGTAATGGACATTTACCGCCTTACAAACCAGGCTATCCGGCAAAATATCCTCAAATTCGCCTTTTTGGATAATATAGATATCATCGATATCCCTCAGGCAGGGTTTTAGCGATAAAGCCTCTTCTCTTCCGTCAAAATCAAATATCAAAAGCACAGGAATGTTTATCTCCCGTGAAAGCCTGGCATATAGCTTTAACATCTGGTTTTTTCCGCCGGAAGAAATTATTTTTATACCGTTTTTATTGAAATCAATCCCGGCAATTTCTGAAAATACCGGTAGCAGGGTTTCCTCAGTAACGCCTTCTGCAAGGATAAGAAGCTCTAAAGGCTCAAGAGCGCCGTTCTCAAAACGATAATCCTTTGCCTGAAGATAAATTTCCCGGAGATTTTCCCGCAACCTGGGATCATTTAAGCTTAAATCCTGCTTTTGTATAAGTTCATCAAGCCATATAAGTCTTTTGATGTTTTTGGGCAAAGCATAAGTTTTCTCCCGTGAAACCTTCAAAAAGCCTCTTATATTAAGGGGGAACATCATTTTATATGCCATAAACAACTTTTCCATGCTGTTAAAGCCATAAATATTGTTAAAAACCTCCAAATTAACAATGCCGGTCTTTATAAAAATTTCTTCTATTTCATTGAACTGAACATTTTTATACAAATCCGGGTCTTGCGGGGCAAGCCTTTTGGGGTTGTAATAACCCGGGTTTCCTGATTGAACAAGGTTTTTTAAAAATTCTGCCGCTGAAAACTGCTTTAACTCCTCATAAGCAAGGTACAGATTTAACTCATAACCGGCATTTTTATCAAAAACCTGCAGGGATTCATTCCATATATGCTGAAAAAGCCCGTTGGTTTGTGAAAATTCCCAATTCCGGAAGTTTCGGGAATTTATTTTCGGCTCAATCGAATGCTTTGTTAAAGTTTCCCTATAAACCCGCTCCAGCTTGTCAAAAGGACTATTAAAACGGATTAACCTTTGAAGGGAGGCGTTTAGCTCTCTATAATTCAAGGGGGTAAATTTTATATCACAATTTACAGGAGCTTTAGAAATTTTATTTCGTCCGGTTTTTATAACTGTCTCTCTCTTTTAAAATTATTGCAAATTATTAAAACTTTATGGCAAGTTTTCGTTAATGCCTGTTTTTATATATATAGTTAGCGTAGTCAGCGATAAATTTCAAGATGGAATTATTTTAAAACTCAACGGTAATTTACGGCAAAAAACCGGTCTTTAAGCTTAGCGGGAAATAAGTCAGGAAATAATGAACGATTTTTTAGGCGTTTACGTAAATAAATACAAAAATGGCCCGCAGGGACTATACCCTGCCGGCAGCACCTATTCCCCTGCGAGAAACTATCCCGGCGACAGGGAAATGTTTGCAAAAATTAACAATTCAATCGACCAGGAAAGCAAAGTCCTTTTAAACAAGCTTTATAGAAACGGTAAGATTCTTTCCAGAAACTCAAACGACGGTTCCTCAGCTCTTGAAAATCTTTATAGGATTATGACCGAGCCGAGAGTCCCTGTTTTTGACAGGGAAAATATAGTTAAACAAACTTTAAAAACCCTGAATGACCCTTATTTGATTACTCAAAACATAGGAAAAATCCCGCAGGAAAGACTATCAAAAATAATCAAATCGGAAAATAAACGTCTACAGGCAAAAATCCAACAGGCAAAGTCAATGCCTTATTTTAACCCTGACAATATCGCTGCCCGCTACCCGCTAAAACCGGAAGATTTATTCAATATCCACGGCGCAACCTGCCCCGCTGCCAGTATAGAATTCAACCTGGCAGACAGGAGGCCCGCTGAATTTGTCCGAATTATCGAAGGACTTACCAGCCCGAAAAAAAGTGTTAAAACAAGACTGAGTTATTCCGGGCTTTCTTTTGATATGACAGAAGCCTTGACGGCTTTAACCCAGCAAAACGCCGAATTTAAACCGCTTGACTGGAATACTGTTGAAGTGACGATCAAACCTGATGAAAACGCTTACTTAAGGGCTGATATCCAGGAGGATTACAGGGTAAAAAATACCCGCTCAATGGTTGATGTGCTTATGCAGTCAGCATTTATGCAGCTTGGAAGCAGAAGGACCTATAATTCCCTTATTGATAAGCGCTCTAAAGAGGTTGGCGAGGGAGAAGGCCTGAACCAGTATGAAATAGCTTTTGTCGAGTCAATTGTTGACAGTAAGAGCAAAAAAATTCCCATTGTCTATATGGAACTGGATAATGACGCAACTAAAGTTCTAAACTATACCTATAGCTTTGAAGATACAAAACAGCATTTCTTAAAATCCCTTGACCAGGGATATAACATAATCACGGGCTTTTTAGTTGATGTGGATAAAAATGGAAATATTATAACCCCGCAAGGGCATGAAATCCTGATAACAGGCTATAAGTATGATGCAATGGGCAAACTCTGGTTTAAATACAATGACACTGACGACGGTGATTACTTTGCTCCGTCATGGCTGGAAGCAGATAGTTTTATACCGAAGATACACCATGCAAACGTCCCTCAAAACGTTTTAAAAGAACAGCCCCAGCAGGTTCCTGTAGGCTTTATGTATTTAAGGGAATATAAAGCTTTGCAAAACCAGAAACATGCCCGGAATGCCTATTAACCCGAATCACGAATTAGCTTAAAAGCAATTATAACAAGGTTTTAAATGGAGTTAAAATTTAAATTTTCAACATGAAGCAGACTACAAAAATTCT
>JANQIY010000106.1 GCA_028281965.1 Candidatus Gastranaerophilales bacterium | reverse complement strand
AAAACAACAAACTAGCCCCCTCCCTTCTAAAGGGAGGGGGTTGGGGGTGGGTTGTAAAATTTTCGCTTTTACAAATTATTTAGAGATTCGAGTTAATTAGCGGTTTATATCAGAATCTGTTTTTTTATTTATTTCATTAAATTTGTTCTTTGGTGAGGAAATAAAAATCCTCTCAAGCTTTCTCAGAAATTTTACAAACTGAATTTCTTCATGCTTTATAAGCGGGTCAACCAGAATGGTAATTAATCCCAGCCTTTGACCAACGAGAATGTCAGTAAGAGGCCTGTCACCAATCATAACTACCTGTTCAGGCAAAAGGTCCAGGTCTTTTAATGCCTGCAGAGCTGCCTTTCTCCTTGGTTTTTCTGCTTTTTCATAAGCTATGCAACCTGCAATTTCACCGGCTTTTTTAACATAATCCTTATGCGGGTTATTGCTGAGTATTGCAATTTTAAAATCATTTTTCACCAGTTCAAGCCAATGCTCGATGTCCTGTGGGAACTCCCCGGATTTAGGAGGCATCAGGGTATTATCAAGGTCGAATATCAGCCCTTTTATGTTTTCTTTTTTCAAATCCTCAAGATTTATATCAGTTACATGTTCCGCAATATACGTGGGTTTTAGCCTTATCACCGGATTCTTCCTTATGTCTGATAATTCCCCATTTCCAATTTTCTGGTAAATTTTCAATTTTTACTATAACTTCTGAATTTGTATTTGCGACTTCGATTTTTTCGCCGTACTCGTTAAATATTTCGGCTATCACCGTGTTAACCTGCTCATGAGGCGTTATTACGTCAAAATCATCACCGGGTTTCAGCTGGTTTTTAACTGAAACTTTATAAGTATTATCTGTAATTTTTTCCGTAATTATACCCTGAAAAACAGATTTAGCCCTGCTTTTTCCGCAAGCATAGTTATAATGCTCACTATCAGGTTTTTCCACGAGAAAACCTGTTGAAAACCCTCTGTTGCCTGCGCATTTAAGTTCCTCGAATAACCGGTCAATATCAGGTGTTTTCCCTTCGTAATAAGCGTTAATTGCTGTCCTGTAGGCTTTTGCCACAAGAGAAGCGTAATACATGCTCTTTGTGCGGCCTTCTACTTTAAATGAACACACGCCCGCATTAATTAAATCGGGAATGTACTCGATAAGCGCAAGGTCTTTAGGGTTCATTACATAGCTGGTACGCTCATCTTCGAGGAGTTCATACTCTTCTTCCGGCTTTTTAGGGTCAACAAGCCTGACTTTATAAGGCCATCTGCAAGGCTGGGTGCAGTTCCCCTGATTTGCCTTTCTCTGGTTATTGCTCATATAGTCGCTTAAAAGACAACGCCCCGAGTAAGCCACGCAGATTGAACCGTGAATCAGCACTTCCAGCTCAATGTCCGGTACTTTGCGGGAAATCTGTTCTATTTCCCTTAAGGAAAGCTCCCTTGCAAGAATTACCCTGCTTACGCCCTGGTCTCTCCAGAATTTGACTGCCTCATAGTTTAGCACATTCGCCTGTGTACTTACGTGCAAAGGCACATCAGGCAAGTTGGCTTTTAAAGAAGGGTAAAATCCCGAATCTGCAAATATAACCCCGTCAGGCTTAATCTCCCGTAAGGTTTCAATTATGGGAGGAAGCTTCTCCATTATTTCGTTATTGGCAAATACGTTCAGGGTTACATAAGCTTTTGCGCCCATTTTATGCGCTGTTTCTATTGATGTTTTAAGGTTGTCATTTGTAATTATATTTCCGGATTTTGGGCTTCGAAGGCTAAAATCGGCCGTTCCCAGGTAAACTGCGTCAGCTCCGTATGCAATCGCATACCTCATTTTCTCGAGGTTTCCCGCCGGTAATAAAAGTTCTGCTCTGCTCATAATTTTAGTTCCTGTTTATCCCCTATTTATAAGTTTAATCAAAAAAAGAACCCAAAATCAAATTTTAGTCTAAACTAATGCAGGACGAAGTGTTTCGTCCTGCATTATATAACTGTGTATTTAAATTTTAGCGCTGAATGACTCCCTGGCCATTAGTTCCGGCATGGCGCCAAGGGCTGGAAAATCATCCTGGCTGCTTTTATTCCTTAATTTTGATTACGTTTACAGGACAGGCTTCTGCAGCTATCCTGCAGTCTTCTTCATTGCCTGGAACGTTTTCTTCATGCACATGAATCGTATCTGAAAGTTCAAATACATCACTATTTATTGAAACACAGGCTCCACATGCAATACATCCGGGAATAATTTCTACTTTCATCTTTAAAGCCCCTTTCTTATTAATTGAATTCTTACTAATTATGTTAAAAATTGAACTCCTTATCATTACCTGAGTGTTTAATTTATAAAAACTTGGTAATGGTAGAACGCTGACGGATAAAAAATTTTCACATTGTCATTTCATCCTGCGACTGTGGGAGTAAGCCTGCAAACTAAGGGCCGAAGGCCCTTGACTTCCTTCTGGGTGGGAGTGCGCGGTAGCGGGAGCCCAGTCTCATTCATGCTGCGGCAGCGGGAGCCCAGGCTCATTCATGGTGGGGGATTTTTGAAAAATTCTTAACCCGTCATTGGGGTTATTTAAAAAATTTAGTAGTGGTCAAATCCTAACTGATAAACGTCTGATGTCATGCACTTGATGCCCCCGGAACTGATGTGAGGTGACATCAGTTATTGTCAGGCTACTACCAAAAATTTTAATATAAAAAATCAAATTTTTTATATTAAAAGAGGATAAAATTATGTTTAACTCAAGTTGCTACTTATCCAGAAAATAATTTACAGACAGAACTGGGCAAGCACCTGTCATTCGCGAGGCGGCGCTTCGCGCCGCCGTGGCAATCTGGCCAGCCAACATTATGGGCTTTCAGTACCAAAATTAATTGTCTTAACAATAGTTGTTTCAATAATTATATTTATGAGGAATTTATATTGTCAAAACAATCATTGTTTTTGCAACTAAAATCAACTTGTTTTTATTTTTAATATAAAAAAATTGACCAAATAAAAAATTTTAATGTAGTAGAATATATTTATAAAAAATTTAATTAATAAAAAGGGTTGAGAAAATGGGAAAAAGCACAAAAATAGCCTTAATTGCATCTATATCAATAATAGTTCTTATTTACGCCGCTTTTTTATTTGCAGTGCCTGCAGTAGTTAACTTGAACAAATTCAAACCGGAGATAAAAAAAGCCATAAAAGACTCCTCCGGACTGGATTTTGACGCTAAAAACCTGAAATTCAACACATATTGGGACTTTAGCGCCGGATTAACAGTAAATAATGCTGAAATTAATGCGAATACAGGAAATCCGTTGCTAAAAGTTAACAATGCCAGGATAAAAGTCCATCTTTTACCCCTAATCCAGCAGAAAATACAGATCGAAGAATTAAGTATTGATAAGCCCGAAATCTTTTTAACAAGGCTAAAAGACGGAAAATACGATATAGAAAGGATTATAGAAAAAACCTCCTCACAACCGGTAGAGCAAGCCGCCAGGCGGGATTCACCGTCAAAGCCCGCCGCTCCCGTTTTTGAGCCGGTATTTAACGGCATTGATGTGGTTATCAGCAATTATGCAGTAAATTTAAAGGATTTATCAGCTACTACCCCCCGCAATTTCTTACTCAAAGGCGATATTTTAAAAGTCGAGGATTTAAACCTTAAAAAATACGCCAAACTAATAGCCAAAGGTGCGCTATATATTGAAAACAACCCTAAAATAAACTATGATATAGCTATTGCAACAGATATTCCTCCTGTTGGAGAAATAAAAAACCAGGCCCAACCTGTTTCTGGAGGGCCTGAAAAGCAGATTAGCCATACAACAACAAAAATTGACCCTATTGAAAAGCTTATTAAGTACGATCTTAAAGGGGATATCACAGCTGATCTAAGACTGAAAAACCGCGGGGCAATTCCGGAAATTGACGGTACATTTGGTTTTGACAAGCTGTCATTTAAGGTTGGCGGAAAAAAATTGCCTGACAGTTACGGAAAATTTAAGTTTTCAGGTAAAAAAATTGTTGTGGATTCAAAATTATTCATAACTCCCGCGGCCTATATCCAGGCCTCAGGTAAGATTAATAACTTTGCCAAACAGGATTTCGATATAAATGTAAAAACAACAGAAATATTGCTCAGTGACGTAAAAAAATTCGCATATACCCTTGCTGACGCTTTTAACGTTGATGTCCGGGCGCTAAATGACATTAATCTCGCGGGCAGGCTTAATGCGGATTTTGACCTTAAAAAAGACGATTACAGCGGATATTTGAATATTTTAAACGCAAATATTTCACATAAAGATATATCAAAACCCCTCTCAAATTTTAACAGCAGGCTAAAATTCGACAAAAATAAAATAATAATGGAAAAAACAGCCGGTTCAGTCGGTGATATAGCCTTTAACGCAGGAGGAAGCATTGCATCGGACCTTAAAACAGACCTTAAAATAGAAATCCCTGCGATTAACCTGCCGACTGTAGTTTCAATAGTTAATAACAGCAGAATGTTCGCTGGTTTAAGACCTCAAATAAAGGACTACAAAAAAATATCAGGGACCCTGAAAGCTGTTGCAACCCTGAAGGGTAGGCTTGATAAGAAAATCAACCCGGAAATATCGCTGACTTTTGATAAAGCCAGCGCATATATCGCATCAGCAGGACTTCCGGTGGCGGTAACCCGGGGAAAAATCCTTGCAGATGAGAAAAGAGCAGAACTCAAAGATATAAAACTGGTGGTATCCTACAGCCCGGTAAACATTTCCGGGCAAATCACCGATCTTGCAGGAGATATCGATATTGATGCAACTGCTGAAGGGGTAATTTCAGCGGCTGACATCAAAGAATACCTCCCGCCTGATGCCGGACGCAACGTAAAAATCGATAAATTACCGCTATTAGCAAAAATTACCGGCAAAGCCAGGGATTTGGACGTAATTGCCCAGGCAAACATTGATAATCTTTCAACCATAGTTAAGTTTAACCAGCCCGCCGGAGTATCCAATATCTTCCATATAAACGCAAACATAAAACCAACAATCGTTTCAATAGAAGATACAGGGCTTTTTGCAGGTTCTAACCTTACAAAAGACCGCTCAGGACTGTATAACCTTTCCTCTTCAAGCAGGCTTATCGGTGCAAAAGGGCTGATTTCCAATATAAACACGGCTGATCCTTACCTGAACGACATAAAAGTCGACGTTTCCGGCCTGAATTTGTCTATTACAGAGCCTGAAGGCAAGCTTCAACTTAACGGAAACCTTCTGGTCATAGGTAAATCCTCAGCCCCTAAGGCTTATGGCAACATAAACATAAGAAATATCGATATTCCATCGATGTATATCAAAGCAGACAGTGTTGATGTAGCTTTAAAAGAGGAGGAAATTTCGGTCAATACTACCATTGTAAATATTCTTGACTCTAAAATCCAACTCGCAGCCGCTCTGGAAAACAAGTTATCACCTCCTTATATAGTAAAATCCGTAAAAGTTAACTCCGATTTTATGAACATAGACAAGCTTTCACAGGCGTTTGCCTCACAACCTGTTTCACGTAAAGCTTCAGGACAGCGCCATTCTACAGGGCAGCCTTCAGGAGTAAGGCCCCAGCCGCGGGATGTACCTGTAATTATTCATAACGGCGTGTTTTCAGCGAAAAAATTTGTTGCAAGCAATCTCTTGAACAACGATATGTCGTTTAATTTCACCATAAAGCCCTTAAATAAGTTACAAATAAGGAACTTTATAACCCATACCGGCGGAGGCACAGGAACAGGCATAATTGACATGAACCTGAAATCCTCAAAACTCTTGCTGGATATGGAAGCTGACAATATTGAAATCAACGCTCTCGCAACAACTCTTGCAAAACTTCCAAATGAGATTTTCGGCAAGATGAGAGGCAGAATAAAGTTGACCACTATAGGGCAAACCCCGGAAGCTATGACTCAAAACGCTGTAGGCAGAACTGATTTCTACATTGAAAACGGTCACTTGCCCAGGCTGGCAAACCTGCAATACTTATTGGGAGCTAATAATCTTTCAATAAAAGGACTTACTGATTCATTGTTTTCAAACAGCCAAATTTCCGACCAGGCAGCTGCCACAAACCAGTTTGATTCCCTTGAAGGCCTTGTAATGATTAACAGGGGAAGCCTTGACGTCCAGGAAATTAAGATGAAAGGCCAATACATGAGCTCATTCATATCAGGGACAGTCCGAATGGGCAGCAATCACGCTAACCTGACCGTGTTAAGCACTCTTTCCGGCCGAATAGTTAAAAACCTTGGAGATATAACGGAAATTTCCGTCGATAACCTGATAAGGAAGATCCCCGGGGAATGGGGCCAGCTGCTTGCTAACCAGCGGCTTGCCAACCAATACCCTAACAGGGATAAAATACCCTCTTTAAATAACGAGCCGTTGCCCCAGGACAGGGATTTTGCGGTAAAAATCAATGGCGTCATAGGCCAACCAAGCTCAGTGAGTATGTTTGAATGGCTTCCCCAAACCCCTGAACAGGCACAACAGGGTTATTAAACATAATCTCTTAAACCCTATAAGTGTACGGAAAAACGCTAACATTCCTTGATATTCATGCAAAGCAAGTATTCCCGGTTATCTTTTGATAAAAACCTTATGGACTTTGTTTTGCAAAGATTGCCCGTCATATGGGAAAAATATGTGTCGGTTGTAAATTTATCAAGAATGCTTTCCTGGACAAGGTAAAAGTATTCCTTGTTATAATGTGAATCCCCTTTTTTGAATATCTTATAAATCCGGGGTTTTACCTGGCATGTCCTGTAGTTAATATGGGAATCCGTAACCTGTGTACCTTCTGAATCTATAGTATATAAGGATTCTATAAATTCAAATTTATTTGAGTATTCCGCAAGAACTTCATCAAAGCGGTCTATTGAAAGGTTTATCAGCTTATCTGTAATTGCTTTTACAGCATCATCATAGACCTGGTGTTTTTCCCTGGTTTTTTTAATGCTGTTGATTTTGTAATTTCTGTAATTTACTTCGATAGAATTAATTTTACTCATTAAATCAGGCTGGTTATGAGGGTCAACAGCCTGGGGTTTTGCGATATAGAACCCCTGCAGTAAATCAGCGCCAAGTTCCACTGAGTATAGGACTTCTCCTTCTTCCTCGACTCCTTCGGCAAGCAGAAGGATTCCCATTTTGCTCGCTAACCTTGACATTGAGCGGAAAATAACTTTTTTATGATAATTTTTATCCAACCCGTCTATTATAGTCCTGTCCAGTTTTATAATATCAGGCTGAATCGCGCATATCCTGTCAAAGTTTGAATAACCGGCCCCTACGTCATCAAGGGCAATTAAAAAACCATAGTTTCTGCAGTTTTCCATGAATTTAATCAACAATTCAAGCTTACATGGCTTGGATTCGGTTATTTCGATGACAACATTATGCGGACTTATGTTTTGGTTATTGCACAACTCATATAAGGACTTTCCCGAATCCATCCCTGATTCAATAAGGTTTGCGTCAAAATTTAAAAACAATAAAAGTTCTTTATTCCTGGTTAAAGCTTTATTAAAAAACTCAATAGCGTTTTTTCTTGATTTAAGTTCAACATCGAAAAGTTCATCTTCTCCTTTTAATTTTTTAAATATTTCAAAAGGTGGAATTGTCCGCCCGCAATACCTGCATTCTCCCCGCAACAAGCTTTCATAAGCTACAAGACTCCCCTTTGTAACCGACGTTATTGGTTGGAAATGATTTATAATAGCAATTTCTTTCATTATTGACGGGTCATCGCCTAAACATAAATCACAGCCATTCTTTTTATTCTGCGTAAAGCGGGTTTTTTCTGACATCACCATTAGATACAACTTTAAATTTTTAAACTTAATATCTAAAAGTATAAAAAATTTTAGTAAATATAACAACTTAAAATTTTTAAGCCCCGTCTGATTAAAATTGAAAAAAGCGGCTTTGTCTTGCTGCAACGGGGCTATAATCGTATTTTCGGCAACTTTATTAGACAATTTTATAAAATTTAACCAAACTGTTTAAGCGCTAAAAGACATATCCGGGCTTTTAGTCGGAATAATCACAACCGGGCACAGGGTATTTTCCAAAACACCCCGGCTAACACTTCCAAGCAGAAAGGAAGATAAGCCTTCCCGTCCATGCGAGCCCATAATTACCAGGTCTTTTTCATTTTTCTCAGTATACATAAGTATTTGCTCAACCGGAAAACCTTCAAGAACTGTTCTTGCCTTTACCTTAATCCAATTTTTTTCACAAATATCGCATGCCCTTTCTATAATTTCCGCCGCAAGCTCATCTTCTTTTTTTAATATAACGTCCAGCCAGTTTTTATCAGCGACCAATTCCGCAGGAAGTCCTTCTTTTCCTTTTTTCACGGTTAAAACTTCTACTTCTGTATTTTTAAAATTAAAAATATCCAGAGCTTTTTTTATCGAATTATAAGAATTTTCCGTCCCGTCTACTGCAAAAAGAACTCTTTTATATTTACATTCTGCTGCGGATTCCCTTTTCATTCTGGCTATAAAAACCGGAACATGGGATTTCTCGGCTATTTTTCTGCTGGTGCTGCCCAGCCATTTGCTTAAAATATCTTTTTTCCTTGAACCAATAATAACAAGTCTATAATCTTCCTTTGCCAGCTGGTTTAGGATATGTTCCGCGGCATTACCTTCGGGGTAAAATTCATCTTCAACCACAAATCCTCTCTCTTCCAGGATAGATTTTATAGTTTCCATTTTTTTTCTTTTATTTTCCTTGCACATCTTTATATAGTCCGTATAGGCGGAAGGGTGGCCTCCAAGGACAGTCATAAAATCCGCTTCTATCACACTGATTACATCAATACTGCTCTCATCCCTTAAAAAAGGAAACGCTTTTTCAAGTGAATAAAGGGATGCTTTTGTAAAATCTGTACAATAAAGGACTTTCATGGCAATTTTAGTCATTTTGAAACACTTTAATATTTAAAATTAAAAAAATTAACTATTCTATTAGACTGATGCATAGGTTTTACTTAAGTGAATAAAAATAATATAATAAAGTCTATAAAACGTATAAATTTAAGGAAAAACTTTGCAAAAACCCTCAGACTTAATGAATTATAAGGAAAAATTTTGTTTTATAGGCTTATCTATAGGCTCAGCTGGCTCAATGGAGTCCGGGATTGCCGTTCTTGACAGGAACTTAAACCTGGTTAAAACGGATAAAGCATATAATTTAAGTGAAATTAAATTAAGTATTCAAAATATATCTCCTGCCCAAAATACGATATTATGTATTGACCTGCCCAAAAACATTATGCTTTTAACCGGAAAATGGAGGATTGAATCCAAGCAAACACAGGTGTTAAAAGAAATTAACGAGGGTAAAAAATCCCTGTGGAAAAAAAGGTTCAGCGACAGGGGATCGGAGTTATGCGCGCATTTTCAGGAAGCAGGCATGGAAATTTATCGCTATAATTCTACATATACCAAGAGTTTATTAAGACTTACGCCTCCTTATAAAAGCAAATCACCTGCCGCATGTAAATTTTTGCAAAATATAATTGAAGAAAAACTCCACATTATTGACATGCCCGCAAACCTACTGCCATTACCTTCCTTAAACGCTATTATCGGGGCATTTATAGGCTGGAAAACTTATTCCAGTAAGGAAAATGTCGGCTATAAACAGATAGGAATCCAGAAAAATATCCCTGTTATAACTGCAATGCCGGATAGTAAGGAGTAAACAATAAAAACTTAAGTGTTTTTAAAATTTTCAAAAATTCATTCTCCCTCCACCCACCCAATTTTTTCTTTGGTCTCGCTTCCCTC
>JANQIY010000105.1 GCA_028281965.1 Candidatus Gastranaerophilales bacterium | reverse complement strand
AGGGAAGCGAGACCAAAGAAAAAATTGGGTGGGTGGAGGGAGAATGAATTTTTGAAAATTTTAAAAACACTTAAGTTTTTATTGTTTACTCCTTAGTCTCAAAAAACCGGATTTAAAAATTTGCCCTATCTTTCAAAACTGTGTTGATAATCCTCAAGCTGTCATTTTGCGAGGGCTCAGTGACAATTTGAGAGCCCATGGCAATCTGTCCAGCCAGGAGGCTATTTATTAGCGAGCTTTGCCTGCTTTAGGCAGATTCCCTGTGTCGGGCGAATAACAATTCCATATAGATTTTAAGAAAATTTCACCTATTACAGGGATTTATGTATTTCATGATTCAGGTTATGAGGAGCGAAGCAATATGAAAATCCCTATAAGGTAGACGGGTTCCGCCATAAAAAATGTCCTGTTATTTATATCAGTTATAACTTATTCACCAAGCAATGCTTTTGTTTTATCCTTACTGCTTCTTTTTAATCTCAAGAGCGGCGTTATACGCCATTACATAAACACTACAGGCTTTATAACTTTTTAAGTATAAAGCACAATCTTCTTCAAGGCACATATTAGGGGTTTCACTCCCACTGCTTAAAATTGGGCAAACTTTAGGTGTTTCAGTCGGCGTCATTTTCCATCTCCTCGGTTTCAGCTATATTTTTTTCAATAATTTTTTCAATTTCTTCTTCATCAACAGAATCATTTTTTTCAATTTTTATAGAAACACTATTCCGCAAGACCAGATATGAACAAAGTGCTAAAAAAATCCATAAAAGCGAAGCCTGATAGTAGTTTATGACCGGCCAACCCAGGATATTCACGGATATTTCATTCCAGCCCGTCATTATAATCCATATAGGAAAAAGAACAAATCCACATATTAGCCCTATCACTATAAAACCAACCAGTAACAGGCCTGATAAGCCATGAATTTGAACTATTTTAAAATTTTTATTCATATTAAAAGAAAAAACTCCTGTAGTTTATCAATTTATGTAGATGTCATGTTTAAAAACTCATCTTCATTCAAAATTTTAACATTTAATTTAACGGCTTTGTCAAGTTTAGAGCCGGGGTCTTCTCCAACCAGGAGATAATCCGTTTTTTTACTCACGCTGGATGAAACTTTCCCGCCCAGCCTTTTTATTATATCACCAGCCTGGTTTCTCGTCATATTTTTTAAAGTTCCGGTTAATACAAAGGATTTATTGCCAAGAGGCTGTTCTCCGGCTATTTCCGGTCTTTCGCCGTATAGTTTAACCCCTGCATTTCTCAATTTTTCAATCATTTCATTGACACAGGAATTATTAAAAAAATTAACAATCCCTTCTGCCACTTTATCTCCGATTCCGTCTATTGCAGAAAGAGTCTGGTAGTCAGCGTTTTTTAGCTCCTCAATTGAGAAGAAATGACGGCTTAAAAGATCAGCAGTTTCCCTGCCGACATATTTTATACCCAGGGCGTTGATTAGCCTGTTAAAGGGCCTGTCTTTACTCTGCCGGATCGCATTTATAATATTTGAAGCTGATTTTTCGCCCATACGCTCAAGAGCCAGAATATCATCCACTGTCAGGGAGTAAAGGTCAGAGGGATCTTTAATAAGTCCATTTTCAACCATCTGCCTGACCATTGACTCTCCTACCCAGTCAATATCCATCGCCTCACGACTTACCCAGTATTCAATCCTCCCCCGAACCTGCGCGGGACAACCAGAGGAGTTAGGACAGTGAAATGCCACTTCATCGGCTTTTCTTTCCAGGGGAGTGCCGCATTCCGGGCATTTATCGGGATATTCAAACGGTTCAGTGCCCGGCGGTCTTTTTTTGAGATCCACTGCAATGACCTTGGGTATAATTTCCGCGGCTTTTTTAACCCAGACTTTATCGCCAATCCTTATATCCAACCTTTTAATCTCGTCAGCATTATGCAGGCTTGCCCTTTTGACGATAGTCCCGGCAAGCTTAACAGGTTCCAGGTGCGCAATAGGAGTTACAGCCCCGGTCCTTCCGACGCTGGGCTCTATATATTTTATTTCGGTAAGAGCTCTTTCCGGCGGAAACTTGTATGCAACCGCCCATCTCGGACTTCTTGAGGTGAATCCAAGCTCTTCCTGCTTGCTAAAATCGTTTACTTTAACAACAACTCCGTCGGTAGCATAATCCAGCTCAAATCTTTCTTCATCCCACCTGTTACAGTAGTCTATAACCTCTTTGATACTTTCGCACAGTTTTATATAAGGATTGGTCTTAAACCCCAGTTTAGAAAGTAGTTGAAGGGATTTCCAGTGGGTTTGGGGGTGGGTGTCACCTTCAAAAACACCTGCATATATGAAAATATCAAGATCTCTTTCTCTTGTGATTTTCGAGTCAAGCTGCCTTACGGAGCCGCTGCCGGCGTTTCTGGGGTTAGCGAATTCCGGTTCGCTCTTTTCACGGCGTTTTTCGTTAAGTTTTTCAAAAGAAGAAATCGGCATGAAAATTTCGCCGCGGGCTTCAATATGTCGGGGAACATGTTCATTTTCCGGGGTGAAAAGGGTTAGCGGGATGCTGTTTATGGTTTTCAGGTTTGTGGAAATGTCTTCGCCTGTTTTGCCATCGCCTCTGGTTGCGCCTCTTGTGAATTTCCCGTTTTCATAAGAAAGTGTAACCGCAAGCCCGTCAATTTTTAATTCGCATACAAACTCGATTTTCTGCGGTTCCGGAAAAGTTTTTCTAATCCTGTTGTACCATTCCAGCAGTTCCTCGTCGTTGTTTGCATTATCCAGGCTGTAGAGAGGATATTTATGCTTTACCTGCCGGAATTTTTCAGAAGGAGCGGCGCCTATTCTTTGTGTTGGACTATCAGGGGTTATGAGTTCCGGGTTCTGCTCCTCAAGTGTCTTTAATTCCCGAAAAAGAGCATCAAATTCCTTATCAGGAATTTCCGGCTCATCTTTTACATAGTATAGATAATTATGATAATTAATTTTATTTCTCAGTTCCTGGATTTTTTGCAGAATGCTGTTTTTTGCAAGGTTTTCTGTATTCATTTTGCGACCTATAAACATTTCCTGTAAGAAATTTTATAATAAAAACCTGCATAAGTAACAAGTAAAAATAAGAATAAACCCAATTTACTAAATATAGAAATTTCGGTAGTGTTTTGTTTCTTCCTTAATGCTAATTTTTGAAGTGATAAAAAAGACCCTGTGCTAGAAAAAACCCGGTATTGCCGGGCTTTTTCTAGCATTAAGTTATTTATAATTTTCTATTATTGTTGTTCTTCCTCTTCGTCATCATCGACAACTTCGATGGAAGCCGCTGCACCGGCTGGTCTTAAGTTAGCCGGAACTGCATTGTTCACAACTTCAAGAACCCGAGATCCCAACCCCTCAAGAACTCCGATTTCTGTCTGGCTTTCCAGCTCTCTGGGGTCAAAATCAAAGCCGTCCACAACTTCTGAAGGAGTGAAATTACCTGTTACTTCAAAGGTCTGGTCTTCAAAAGTTATTACGGAAGTTCCTCTTTCAAAGAATCCATCAGGGTTATAGGATACGAATTCAACAGGTTGAGTTAGTGAACTCATTCTGACAGGCCCTGCCATACTGAAGATGCTTGAGTAGTCTAAAATCTCATTATCTGTAAGTATTGACCATGGTCTTGCGGCAAATGAGTCAGCTGCCAGAGTTGCGTCAAACTGGGTTACTACTGCGTTAATTCCAAGCTCGTCAATAGCTTCAACATCTAATGTATTGGGCAGAAGAGCTGATAAGGAATTTACACCGCTTACATTCATATTTACATCGCCTTTAGTGAGCAGTATTAAGTTGTCGTTTATGTTACTGAAATCTACGTACTCAGCCGGAATTACTTCTTCTGTCTGAGGATTGACAGTTTCGTCACTACCGGCAATAATATCTCCGTCATAATAGAAGGAATCCGCTGAAAGCGCCTCTGCTATGGGGCCTGAAACTCCGATATTTTCGAAGGATTCCAGTAATTCCTGCTCATTTTGATCGTATTCAGTAATATATTTGTAAGCTTCTTTAATGTCCGGGGCGCCGATTACCAGGTTATCAATGCCGCCTTCTTCGCTTTGCGGGTCTAAAAGCTCTCCTAGCCGGGCAAGGCCTTCCTGGCTGAATTCAAATGCTTTGTCTTTGCCTTCTCTTGCGAACCTGGCGAGCATTAATACTTTGGCTTCAACGTTAGCTTCTGAGAAATCAAAGTTATCAGACTGTAAGTATCCAACGCCGTTTGCAAGGGCTTCAATTTCTTCCTCGCTATAGCCATAAAACTTACCGTCCAGCAAGGAATTGAGAACATCAAGCTGTGCCTGGTCAAGGTCCTCTTTCCCGAGTTTAAGGTCTCTTACGACAATGCTGTCACCGCTTGCGAATGCTGCTGTAGCGTTTAACCTGTCAATTACAAGGTTGCCTCCGTTGAATACGAAGTATCTTGCTTCATTAACATCTAAATCAACATTTCCATTTGCAAGAATGTCTCTTACAGACTCGGTTACTGTTATGTCATAATTGCCTGCGGTTTCATTTTCGTAGAAAATATCATTAAATTCGGATCCTTCACCTGTGATGATATCTTCATCAACTGTACCTGCCGTAATTTCGATAGTTTCGCCTTCAGCTGCGTGAGCAAGAATATCGCCCATTGCATGATCTACAGTTAAGTCAGCGCTGTGGTTAAGCTCGATATCTTTTTCCGCAGTTCCAAGATCAAGTGTGGCATAATCGAAGCCGTAGACCTCACCTGCAACTCTATCAACGATTACTTCAGATGTGTTGTTAGCTATTACATCTTCGCCTACATAACCTGCTTTTACATAAGAATCATTGTTTGCTGTAACGTCATATCTTATTTCATTTGCATAAACTTCTGACTCGTTGTTAGCTGTGACGTTTCCGGCGCTGTCTGTAATCCTGACTTCAGATGTGTTGTTTGCTGTTACATCTCCGCCTACATAACCTGCCCTTACGTACGACTGGTTATTGGCTGTTAAGGTATCTCTTATTTCGTTTGCATAAACTTCTGATTCGTTGTTAGCTGTGACGTTTCCGGCGCTGTCTGTAATTCTGACT
>JANQIY010000104.1 GCA_028281965.1 Candidatus Gastranaerophilales bacterium | reverse complement strand
AGGGAAGCGAGACCAAAGAAAAAATTGGGTGGGTGGAGGGAGAATGAATTTTTGAAAATTTTAAAAACACTTAAGTTTTTATTGTTTACTCCTTAGTTTATAAAACCGGTTTTAAGCCTTGCAACGACGATGCAGACGTTACGGTTTTATCACTTACCAATTATAAATTACCACATTTTGCAGTGAAATTATAATTATCCCTGTTGCTTTATGGTATCCTGAATTTTTACCAGAAGCTCATCACCTTTTTTCTGGATATCATCAATAACGTCATTTGCCTTGTTTTGGATTTCCTTTACTGAATCCTCGGTATTTCTGTAAAGTTCCTCAGATTTATCAGCAATCATTCCGCGAGTTTCTTCCCCTGAAGCGGGAGCTAAAAGAATTCCGACAACTCCGCCGACAGCGCTGCCTACTAAAAAGCCCGTTAAAAATTTTCCTACACTCATACTTAATCCTCCTTTTTAAAATACTTAAATCTCTTAGCCTCGTAAGTTTTTTACTTTTTTAATAACGCGTTAATTACCGATAATAAACCTTCTTTTGCGTATGTACCGGTTATCATTAGCTGTCTAAAAGCTTTTTCAGCAGAGTCAGACACTATACGGCCTCCTTTTTCAAGCCCGTTGCTTAAAGAGCTAACCTGCCTGTTTACGTTTGATGAAATACTGTTTATGTTAACCAGCGTTCCCTGAATTTCTTTAATAGTCGGCTCAAGTTCGCTCTGGGTGACTTTTACAAAGTCCTGTATACTGTTTACGAGGTTTGATGTATCCAGGAGCAGCTTTATTAAAAATATTCCGATTATTAAAATTAAAGCAAGGGAAACATAAATTAATACCTGTAATGATTCTGCCACATCGGGTGTCATGCTTTCCAAAATTTACCTCCTAGTAACCTGATTCCAATTCTTCCCTGCGTTTGGCAGAAGCCATCCTGCCCGCTTTTACAGCTTCGTTAATTTTATTTATCTGGGCTTCAAACGCAAGCTTTAGTCTGTCCATATTTTTATAAAACGCTTTTTTAGCAACTTCAGCATCAGTAGGAACCTCATCTGAGAAATTCTTCGCGATGCCTTTTAGTTCCTTGCGCATTTCTACTCCGGATTTTGGAGAAAAGATTATCCCTGCGATCAGCCCTGTAAGAACTCCGAATAATATTCCCACCGGAAAAATTAAATAGTCATCTGAATTTTTTGGCATGTTTTCCCTCCGATTGGCGTTTAAAATTTTTACCCTCTATCTTTAATCCAAACACAAATTTATTTCAAAAACAATTTCAAAAATGTAAGTTTAAGTCTATCACGCAATTTCCATATTTTCATAAATATAGAAGCAAACAGCATTTTTTTCTTGAAAGGGTTTATGCTGAATTTTGAAAGAAATATATCAGCAAACACTCTTCCCACAAGAAACCCTAATTCCTGCTGAGTTAGAGCTGTTTTATTTATCCTGGTTGTTAAGTACTCATTAAATTGCCTTACTTCCAGCTTCACATCCCTGATAGTAGGCGGGAGGTAGAAATAAAGTTCATTAACTTCCTTTTGCATAATATTTACTGCTATATTTGCCCTTATTATCAGGTATAAAATAATGCAAAACACTATTAATTCTGTTATAGCAAAGATTACGTAAGATTGTGGCATTGTCTAATTCTAAGTCCTCGTTTACTAAAATTTATTATATAGGATTTAGAAGATATTTGATACTTATGTATTTGTTGATAAACCGGAATAAGTTTATAAATTCGAAATTATTTGCATCAAATTTGAAGTCTTGAAAAGAGAATCCTCTTAAACTATAATATTCTCGAAAAACTTGTTATTGAATTTATGCGGGTTTTATTATTTAATAATCTTTGTAGTAAAGAATAAAGTATGGGGCTGTAGCTCAGACCGGTTAGAGTGCCTGCCTGTCACGCAGGAAGTCGCGGGTTCGATTCCCGTCAGCCCCGCCATTTACTAAAAAAGACGCATTATGCGTCTTTTTTACTGGTTATTAATAAACTCAGTAAAATTACTTTTGATATTTTTTGTAATTGCGTTAAGTTGAGTTAAAGCTTGTTCTTTCGTAAGTCCATATTCTTTAAATTCTCCTAAACTGTGTAAATCTTTGATGTCTTTTAAGATTTCTTTTAGGTTTTGTACTTCGGTTGTTTTGTTCATGATTTTCTCCTTTATTTTAAACGAATATATGAGCCTGTCAGTCAGTCGACCCACAGGCTCATGCTAGCATATTATTTTGTTTATGCAAAAAAATTTATTAATAACTTTCGGGAATAATTTAAGAAAGTATAGAGTACAAAAAAAGCTGTCTCAAGAAGCTCTAGCTCATGAAGTTGAATTAAACAGAACTTATATAGGTAAAATAGAAAGAGCTGAAAGAAATATTTCTTTAAAAACACTAGCTAAAATTGCACAAGTTTTAGAAGTTGAACCATTTATATTACTCCAATCTGAATAAGATATATGCAATACGCTGAAAATATTTCACTATATATAAAAGAAAGAAGAGAAAGAGAAGGACTTTCTCTCAATGAATTTTGTTTTAAAAATGAATTAGAACCTGCCACATTAAGTAGATATGAAAATAATAAGAGAAGAATCAGTCTTGATAATCTTGTAAAAATAGCTAAGGGTTTTAATCAAACTCCATCAGAATTTTTGGCGGAA
The DNA here is from genome assembly GCA_028281965.1 of Candidatus Gastranaerophilales bacterium. GTDB lineage: Bacteria > Cyanobacteriota > Vampirovibrionia > Gastranaerophilales > UBA9971 > JANQEB01. The sequence continues at coordinate 3,072 of JANQIY010000104.1, read as the reverse complement.
TTTGAAAGATATTATAAGTTTTAAAAATTCAGTTTCTATGCAACACTTTGCAGAAGAAAAGTTCTAACTTTGTCAATCCAGCCTCGTTTTTTAATTTTTGATAGTGAGTGAATTAATATTGATGTTACCTATATATATCGCTATTAGAAATTTAATCTTATTTTATGAGTATTTTAAGTCAAGTATTTAAACTACAAATATGGATAAAGAAATTTTTTTAAAAAAACTTGGCGAAAATATTAGAAGGGAAAGGGAAAATCAAAAATTATCCCGACAAACCCTTGCAGAAAAGGCAGGAATGAGCATTGATTTTTTGGGCAGAATTGAGAGGGCTGAACAAAATCCTTCAATTTTGAAAATTCTAGATTTGGCTAATGCTTTGAACATTTCTTTTTATAAATTAATATGTTTTAACGAATAGATATAATGATGAATAATAAATTCCCCCAACCTTACAGGAGCTAACCCTGTCAATCCGGTTTTTTTAATAATGGTATCTGCATTGAAGAATTATTATAGATTCATCCTCAATTTTATAAACTAATCTGTGTTCGTAATTTATTCTTCTTGACCAAAAACCGTTAAGGTTAAACTTGAGTGCTTCTGGCTTGCCTAAACCATCAAACGGTGTTTTTTGAATATCTTTAATAAGTTCATTAATTTTTTTAAGGATTTTTTGATCTTTTTCTTGCCAGTATTCATATTGCTTTTTGGTTTTTTGAGTAAATTTAATTTTCATAATCCTCAAAAAGCTCCACTTCAACGAGGTCACCCTTTTCAGCCTCTTCTATTGATTCCATTAATTCCTTTGCGTTTTTTGGACTTCTTAAGAGATAGGCTGTTTCTTCTAATGCCTGGTAATCTTCTAAGGATAAAACCACAACAGAATCCTTATCTTTTCTTGTTACTATAATTCCAAGATGATTCTCGCAAATTTCTTTCATTTTTTTTGCTAAATTTGCTCTAAAAGATGTATATGAAATTGCTTCCATATTATTTTCTCCTGTACTATATTTTGTACCTGTACATATTATAGTACGCTTCTTGGTTATTTTCAATATGCTTATAAATTATGCAAAATAAGAGTTCTAACTTTGTCTAAATATACTTGTTTTTCTTTAATTTCATTATCAGGTGTTATCGCTGTTTTATTTTTCTAAAACATTTTCTAGCTGTGATAAAATTTCAAGCTTGTCTGATGTTTTTGATTTTTCAAGAATTGTAGAGATTGCATTTTTAAAGTCCAATCTGGAGGAAGTTTTCTCATTTAGCGAAAATTCAATGTTATTTTTTTTGCAAAGTGCTTTATAGTAAGAAATTTGAGCTTTTGTCGGAGGTTGTTTCGACAATTTAAACTCGCTGTTTTTTTTTCTCTGCTCCTTTGCAAAAGCTTTTTGTTTTTCATAAACCGGCTTTTGTTTTTCTTTTAAAAAACAGGCTTTTCTGTTTTCGTCAATATAAAGTTCTAAATCTTTCAGAAACTCCTCACCGCAAATAAACTCACCAAGCCATGGAAACCTTGAGGAGTTTATTTCAAGGTAATATTTTTCATTTTCTATAAAGAGTTCAATTATTTGCGAAACTTCTTTTTGATAGTGTTTTTTGACAAAACTGGCAATATAGCTGCACAGGTTTGATTTTTGCACTTTAGTAAGGTAATTGAAGACTTTATTTTTAGCGGAATAAATGTTCATAGCAAAATTTTACCAGCTTTTTAGCCGCCGGTCATTCGTTGTGTTAGACTTATATCGAAAGAAAAAAATATTATACCGATTTCAATAACTAACCGTTAAATGAAAATAATAATCATAAATCGGTATGGCGAAGCAGGAGCGACGTTTTCGGTAAAATCCGGCTTTGCCGGTTTTATCGAAAACTAACTCATTTTGGTATAGCAAATGATAAACAGGCGTAAGACAAAAAAAATAAGGGTTGGGAATGTTGAAATCGGTGGAGATGCTCCGGTTTCAGTGCAGTCGATGTGCAATACAGACACCAGGGATATAAAAGCAACGGTTTTGCAAATTCACCGGCTAACAGATGCAGGTTGCGAAATTATCAGGGTTGCAGTTCCTGATAAGCAGGCAGCAGAGGCGATATTAGAAATCAAAAAACAAATTAAAATACCCCTGATAGCCGATATTCATTTTGACTACAGGCTGGCTTTGCAATCCATTAAAAACGGTGCTGACGGGTTAAGAATAAATCCCGGTAATATAGGCAGGAAGGAATTTGTGCAAAAAGTTGCCAATGCCGCTAAAGAAAGGGAAATTCCAATCAGGATTGGTGTTAATACCGGTTCCCTTGAAAAAGACCTTTCCCATACCCCCCGGGACTTGTCGAACAGCCTTGTAAAAAGCGCCTTAAAAAACATAAGCATTCTTGAGGATATGGACTTTGACCTGATTAAGGTATCTTTAAAAGCAAGTGATGTTAATACAATGATTCAGGCGTATAAAAAGTTTTCCGAAACTTCTGATTACCCTGTCCATCTTGGTGTAACTGAGGCAGGGACTTTGAAATCCGGTTTGGTTAAATCCTCAATAGGCATAGGCAGCCTGCTGTTAGCGGGAATAGGAGACACCATCAGGGTCTCCCTTACTGAAGATCCTGTTGAGGAAGTTTATGCAGGATGGGAAATTTTAAAAGCGCTGAATATCAGGAAAAAAGGGCTTAACCTTATAAGCTGCCCGGGATGCGGAAGGTGCGGGATTGACCTTATAAACCTTGCAAAGCAGGTTGAGGAAAGGTTCAAAAACATAGAGAAGCCTTTGACAATAGCGGTAATGGGGTGTCCTGTTAACGGACCGGGCGAAGCCCGGTCCGCAGATATCGGAATTTCAGGCGCAAATAATGAAGGTTATTTGTTTAAAAACGGGGAAATTATAGCCAAAATCCCCGGTGAAAAACTTCTGGAAAGATTGGAAAAGGAAGTTTCTCAATTATACTTGAGTTGCTAATTAGCCAAAAGCTAGGATATGACTATGCAACATTTGTTTGCGAAGCGGGAGCGTAAAATGGTCCGGCTTTGTTCGCGAAGCAGGCGGCGCTGTCCGCATTTTAGCAGCGAAG
>JANQIY010000102.1 GCA_028281965.1 Candidatus Gastranaerophilales bacterium | reverse complement strand
AGGGAAGCGAGACCAAAGAAAAAATTGGGTGGGTGGAGGGAGAATGAATTTTTGAAAATTTTAAAAACACTTAAGTTTTTATTGTTTACTCCTTAGTTTTATTGAATTACCGTAAATATAGGTGTCACCCCGTGTCAAGCACGGGGCAGGCTTCTCAAGTGCGGCATGACACAATGTGTAAGAATTTTTTCTTTATTCCTTAAAAAATTATGCCGTAACTTTTCCGCCAACTTCCTTAATAACTTTTTCAAGAGCTTCTGCCGCGTCAGCCGGAAGTTTATCGACTCCGCCTTTTTCCGTGTTTCTTGATTTAATAAATCTTAACCTGTCATTTAATCTTGCGGTTAGCTGCTTTCTGTATTCTTCATTTTTAAGGCTTATATCAAAGTCGCTCAGCTCAGGGATTTCAATATCTGAGAAGCTTTCCCACCGCTTAAATCTGGCTTTACCTTCGATTATGGACTCTATTATGCCTAATGTATGCCCAGGCTTAACTTTTTTACCCATAAACTCGCCTGTATTAAGGATATAACAGTCTACTCCATCCCGGATAAGAGACTTGAACCTTTCATAGTCAAGTTGTAGCGGATAAGTCCTGAATGGGTTAGCGTAGGGTTCAACTACGAGGGCGTTAGGGTCAACGCCTGCGGCTAATCTTTCGGCTGATGTCCTTTTTGCGGCAAGTGTAGCGCCCATTGCGGCTCCCAGTGAAGCCCCCTTAAGTTTTAACACAGGAGGGATTGTCGGATCCTTCATAAGCCAGAAGATTGCATTAATAGGTTCATCAACTCTGTCGACCCTGTTAGGCGACCAGAGTTTGGACTTTACAGCCCTTCCGTTGCCATTTCTGATATCTTCTGAGACAACATATGTTTTACCGTCTTCACCCTGAATTACGCCGTTATTTTGCAAAGTAATGATGAACTTGTTGTCCTCACAGCCCATCGGGTAATCCTGGGTTTTGTCAAAGTATGCCGGTTCTAAGGCAATAGAGTATTTTTCATTTGTGTTAATGATGAAAGCATCGTCATGAAGAACGGTTACATCATATTTATTGTCGTGTTTTGCGTGAGTGATTGTTGATTTTCCGGAACCTGAAAGTCCGAATACCGCAACTGAATATTTTTTATCACCGGGAAGGTTATATCTTTTTAAGCCGCCGTGGCAGGAGGCATAACCGTTTCTTGCGGCAATACCCCATGCGAGAGTTAACGTCCCTTTTTTATGTTCGCCAAAATACCTCATACCAAGGATTGCAGCGCAGTTATATTCAGGGTCAAAAAATGTTAGCCCGTAAGGAAAATCAGGATGTGACCAGTCGGGGTCTGAGAAAATAGTGATGTCGCCTTCCGGGATTTCTCTGGATTCCCTGTACATCTGGCTATAAGCTTCGTTAATGTGCTGGAAGTTTAACAACCAGCTGTACATAACATTTTCAAACCCTTCAGGTATCAAAAGATTGGCTTTAACCATAAAATCCCGGTCAAGACCTACGTAAGCCCGGACATGGTACATTAACCTGTCTCTTGTCCCATATATTGCCTCTCTAATTATAGGAAGCAGCGTTTTAACATCCGTGTCAGGCCCACCTGCAATTTTTCTGGCGGCGGCGCATCTTCCTACAACCGTACCGTCATTGAAAAGAAGTACATTTGCATCTTTTGGCAGCCCCTGTTTTTCAGGCTCATAAACAGGCATTCCTGTCAGCTCTACCGTTCCCGGGCTGTCTTTTGCCAGATTGTAAGCTTCGGGGAGCGAACTTATTTTTTCAACGTTATTTCCGTAAAAAGCTGTCTGTATAGTTGATCTTGCTGCCGAAGTAATTTTTTTAAACTCCTCAGAGCTGGTATAAGTGCCAATACTACTCATTCTCGGTGTTCTCCATTTCTTTTTGCCGCATGATTGCTCAACTTTAACTGCTTTATTGTCTGTATATACCCATATAAAAATAAAAATCCCTATTAGGTTTTTATTATACATTAAAAAAATTATTAAGTAGTGCTTTGACACATTAATTATAGAGGGTAATGTCATCCCGCACTTGAGAAGCCTGCCCCGTGCTTTGGGCTTGCTTCCCTACATTTTTAATTTAAATAGCTTATCATTAATTTCAAAACGCCATAAATTGTCATGCTGAAATAATTTCAGTATATTTTCAACGCTGGA